>JBFJYU010000205.1:0-6288 GCA_041622435.1 Thermoplasmatota archaeon
CCGTGGTACTTGTTGCCACGCTTGTGGGCGCGGCGCAGGCTCAGCAGGATGTCGATCTCGTCGAGACCGGCGTTCTCAGCCAGGGTGCGGGGAATGACTTCCACGGCGTTGGCGAAGGCCTCGATGGCCATCTGCTCGCGGCCGCCGACGGTGGTCGCGTAGTCGCGCAGGCGCAGAGCGATCTCGGTAGCAGCGGCGCCGCCACCGGGGGTCATCTTGCCGTCCTCGAGGGCCACGCGGACCACACTGAGGGCGTCGTGCAGGGCGCGCTCGGCCTCGGCGACCACGTGCTCGGTGCCGCCGCGCAGCAGGATGCTGACGGCCTTGGCGCTGGGGCAGTCGGTGACGAACGTGAAGGTGTCGTCGCCGATCTTGCGCTCTTCGACGATGCCGGCCTGGCCGAGGGCCTTGGCGTTGAGGTCATCGAGCGTGTTGACGATGCTGGCGCCGGTGGCCTTGGCGAGCTTCTCCATGTCGCTCTTCTTGGCGCGGCGGATGGCGTAGATGCCAGCCTTGCTCAGGAAGTGCTGGGCGAGGTCGTCGATGCCCTTCTGGCAGATGAGGACGGTGGCGCCGCTCTTCTTGACCTTGTCAACCATGTCCTTCAGCGTGGCCTCTTCCTGGGCAAGGAAGGCGCCGAGCTGGTCGGGCGCGGTGATCTCGATCTTGGCGTCGACCTCGGTCTTCTTGATTTCGAGGGCGGCGTTGACCAGGGCGATCTTGGCCTTCTCGACGCGTGCGGGCATGCCGCTGTGGACGCGCTCCTTGTCGAGGATGATGCCGGTGATCAGCTTCGAGTCCTCGATGCTGCCGCCCTTGGCCTTCTGGATCAGGATGTTGTCGAGGTCGACCTCGGTGACGGCGTTCTTGCCGGTGCCGGTGGTCTCGGCGACGGCGGTCACGGAGTCAACGACGACGTTGGTCAGCAGTTCCGCGTTGGCGTTGGCGGACTTGCTGGCTAGGCTGGTGTTGGCGATGTTCAGGAGGGTCGCCTTGTCGCCCTTCTTGATCGGGATGGCCAGGCCCTCGAGGACCTTGATGGCTTCCTTGGCGGCGAGGTTGTAGCCGGCCGTGATGGTGGTGGGGTGGATGCCCTTCTCGAGCAGCTCGCCGGCGACCTTCAGGAGTTCGCCGGTGAGGATGACGGACGTGGTGGTGCCGTCGCCGCACTCGTCGTCCTGGGTCTTGGCGACCTCGATGACCATCTTGGCCGCGGGGTGGGCTACGTCGATCTCCTTGAGGATGGTGGCGCCGTCATTGGTGATGACGACATCGCCCATGGAGTCGACCAGCATCTTGTCCATGCCGCGGGGGCCGAGGGTGGTCTTGACGGTGTCCGCGATGAGGCGGGCAGCGTAGATGTTGTTGGACTGAGCGGAGCGGCCGCGCGTGCGCTCGGTGCCTTCCTTCAGGATGTAGATGGGTTGCTGTGTTCCAGTCATCGTGTCAACCTCCATACCGTAGTATGTTGATGCCTGCGCGGGGCCACGGTGGTCCCGCTTCGGTAGGAATCCTGTAACAGGACTTGTATATAAGCTGAATGGCGCTCAACCCGGTTGGGTGGGGGTGTTGCTCAATGCGTTTTCGCTCGGGGCCGCGCTGAGGGGCCGCCGCCGCGGGTCTGCCCCGCGGGGGTCCGGCCAGCCGCGTTTCGGCGCTTGCGCCGAAGTCACTGGGCATCGGAGCCGTCCTGCGGACTGCCGTCGAACCGCCATCCAGCAGCCGCCCGACAGCCGTCCGGTGGCCGACGGGCCGCCGTCGCTGCGCGCGGGACTGGGGCACGCGTCCTGTCCGGGCGGCCCTTACTGCCGGCGCACGCGCAGCGCCGCACCAAGCAGCGCCACGACCACCAGGATCGACAGGCCCGGGGAATCCTTCTCCGGAGCCGGGGCCTCGCCGCCAGCCAAGGGCTGCGTCGGCGCCGGGCGCGGCTTCTCGCCGGGCTTCAGCACATCAACCGTCAGGTTCAGGAACGATTCGCGGCGCTCCTCCCGAAACGACATTTGCAGCGTGTACTGCCCGCTCGGCGTCGCCTTCGGGGCGATGGTGCGCAGGATCACGGTGCCGTTCTCGTTGGGGCCCAGCACCAGGTTGTCTGGCGTCAACTGAACCGGCCAACCCTCGGGGCGCGCCGTCACGGTGACGTTGAGCTTGGCGTCCTCCGACTCAATCAGGCGGCCTTCCAGGCCTTCGTACACGGCGTCGATCTTGAACAGCATCTCCTCGCCCGGCGCGGCGCGCAGGCGCGGCTGCTCGGGGTCAAAGACGACACCGGTCTTGGTGTACTGGGTGAATGTGTAGGCGCCGGTGCCAGACATCTCGTCGCAGTAGTCCTTGTTGCAGTCCGGCTGCCGGTCGCTAAGGGGACCAGCCTGCGAGACGACCACCATCTGCTCCAGCTTGTCGCCAGGGCGCGGGTCGCCCAGCAGCGGACGCGGCACGTTCATGCGGATCGTTCCTTCCGCCTCGATGACCTCTCCGTCAACCAGCCAGCCGAACTGGCGAACGCCCGTGTCCACCGAGAACAGGTACTCCCAACTGCCGTCGGGGCGCAGCCACGCCTCAGCGGCCAGGATCCAGTCGGGGACGGCCGTGCTGACCATGGCCCACTTGTAGTACAGTTTGCGCTGCGTCACGTCGCCGTTGGCGCTGGCGCCAGAGAGATCGGCGACCTGCAAGTTGAGGTCGAGTGTAATGTCCGTCTCGCTGTCGAGCCACGCGGCCACCAGGTCGGTGGACTCGACGGGTCCGAGCAGCGGTCCCGGGGTCAGAGGCTGGGCTACGTCGCCCGTAGGGTCGGAGAGCTCGGGTTCCAGCGCCGTTCCGGCCTCGGCCACGGGCACGAGGGGAATGAGCAAGAACAGCACGCCGATTATCATTGTCTTCCCAATCATTTGCAACGCTGCCTACCCCCGGTTGGGACGCCTGACCCACCGACTTACCTGATAAACCTGTGCGCCCAAGCGTTGTCCATTCCCGGGCCCCGCCTGCGGCCTGCCAGCCTGTAGGGCTCCCTTGGCGCGGGGGCTGCCCGGCCGCGCGATCCAGGCCTCTGCCGCGTCCCGGCAGCGGCGCCCGTGAAGCCGCCCGCAGGCCCGTTGCCGAGGCTGCCGGCCCCCGACCAGGTCGGAACCAACGGGTGAAGCCACGTCAAAAGACAAATAGGGCAGAGTCGGGGTTGGAATTCGAAGATGAACGTCGCCGTAGCCCGGCTGCAAGCATGGGGTCTGCTCCTGCTCCTGTCGCTGGGCGCCGCACCGGCACAGGCCACCATCATCGAGGCGGACTTCACCTGGAGTCCGGCCGAACCGTCCACGGCGGATGTCCTCAAGCTGATCAGCACGACCAACAGCACGCGCCCCATCGTCAACTGCGACTGGAACGCGATGGTGGATGGTACCCTGCGCTGGATCCGCAGCCACTGCGAACCGTCGCACCGCTTCACGCGGCCGGGTGTCTACGAAGTCACGTTCATTGCGACCAACGACTGGGGCGAAACGGATCAGATCACGAAGCGGCTCGTGATTGCCAATCAGGCGCCCATCGCCAACATGACATTCGCGCCGCTGGCTCCCACGGTCGACGACTACGTCACCTTCACCGACGATTCGTTTGACCCGGACGGCTCCGTTCGGGCCTACCGGTGGGACGCCCAGGGCCGGGTCGGCGTTGCATCGAGCTTCACGCATCGTTTCACAACGCCGGGCACTCACACGGTCAAGCTCACCGTTCAGGATGACGCGGGCGGGAACGACACCATCGAGATGCAGTTGCATGTACGTCCGGGTACGGCTGCCCTGGCCGACTTCTTCACCAACCCGGCATTCCCGGAGCCGGGCCAGGCGGTCCGGTTCACGGACATCAGCCGGCCCGCCGCCGGCGATCGGGCCGTGTCATGGACGTGGCGCATGGCCGATGGCTTTGAGAGCCGCGATCAGCACATGACGCGTTCGTTTACCGAGGAGGGCATTTACCGCGTCACGCTCACCGTCGCAACCGAACTGGGCGACACGCTCACCGTTGAGCGCGACATCGTCGTGGCGGACGGCTCTAGCGTGTTCAGTGTCCAGTCGGCTCCAAGGCCCGCCGAGCTGGCGGCGCCGCTGGCGCTGTTGCTTGGCGTCGCGCTGCTGCTGGCCGTTCTGGGCTGGCGCAATCGCGGGCAATAACCCTGAAGACGTATCCCTAATATCCAACCTGGGACTGATAACACTCCGTCGACCCCGATGACCATGCGCTTGTTCCCGTGCCTCTTGATCGCCCTCGCCTGCATCGCCCTCGCGGCGCCGGCGCCCGCGTCGGGGCAAGAATCGGCCGTGACGGCCGACTTCACCTGGGAACCCCTGGACCCGCTCAGCGGCAGCCAGGTGTGTTTCCTGGATCGCTCCACGCCCCAGGACCAGATCAAGCGCCGGGAGTGGAACAGCCCCTTCGGCGGTTCGCCCAACGCCCAAGCCTGCACGTTCGTGGAGCGCGCCGGCGAATACCAGATCACGCTCACCGTCTGGGACCAGAACGAGCGCTCGGACACCATCACGAAGCCGCTGCTTGTCAGGAGTCGGGCGCCGGTCGCCGACTTCTCCTACGAGCCCCTGAACCCGACGACGACGGACGTGGTCCGGTTTCGTGACCGGTCCTATGACCCCGACGGCCGCATCGTGGACCGGGCCTGGCAGACGGACTACTTCCCCGAGGCCAAGTCGTTCCAGGAGTTCATCAGCCTGCGCTTCGAGGAGCCGGGCCAGTACACGGTGAAGCTGACGGTCCGGGACGACATTGGCCAATCGGCGACCATTGAGCGGGTGGTGACGGTGTCTCGCAGCACCTTGTTCGAGGATGTGGCGAGCGCCGAGGAGCCGATTCCACTGCCGCCCGTGCCGCTCCTGCTCCTTGTGGTGGCCGTTGGGGCCGCCGTGCGCCGGCGTTGAAACGGCGGCGGGCCGGGTGGCCGGGTGCGGGCGTTCCGCCAAGCGTTTTTAACGGGGTTGGCTAGGCCGATTCGTGGACGACGCCCGCGTTCGCGCCATTGCCTGGCGACACCTTGGCAGCCGCCACCACGACGGCAGTCATGATGCGGCGGCGCAGGCAGCTGCGGGCGATCCCGCGCGACTCGTTCCGGCCGGCCCGTTTTGCGCGGCGCTGGAGCGGGTGGAATGCCGCGACGGAACGGCGGCCCTGCGGGAGTTGGGCCGCGATTACGCGCGCCTCTGGGCTCGCACGTTCCGTCCCCTGGTGAGGCACTTGCGCGGCCGGCCCCGCGACGCCCTGAACCTGTTTGCCAGCGAGGTCTATCCGTTCCTGCGCGGCCAGGCGCGGGCGGCGCGCATCGAGCGGGCGGGCGCCCGTGACGCGGTGTTGCTCCTGGCCCCGGATTTGCCGCCGGCGTACCTGGAGGGCATGGTGGCCGGCTTCGTGGAGTTGACCCGCGCTGAGGCGACGTGCCGCCACCTGGGCGGCGAGCGCTTTGAGGTGGGCTACGCCGTCGGGCAGTCGGATCGCCTCGCGTGGTTGGGGCTCCAGTTTGCCAGCTTGCGTGTTCCGTTTCTGGTGGCGGCCGCCACGGCGGCGCTGGTGGGGCTCGGCATTGCTGTGGCCACCGGCCACGGTGACCTGTTGCGGGCCGTGGCGACCCTGCTGGCGGTTCTGGCGGTGCAGGGGGGAGCCAACGCGCTTCATCACCTGCGCACGCGGCGGCCCCGCAGCCCGTTGTCGCCGCCCGAGCCGGCGGGCGCCTGGTACCGCGTCTGGATGGTGTCTGGTTACGCTTTCGGCAGCGGCGTGGGCTTGTGGCTGGCCAAGGATGCCCCCGGACTCGCGCTGGCGGGAACAGCCGGCCTCGGGTTGAGCATGTTGTACGCGCGGCTGCACGACGTGGGCTTCGGCCCCGCCGTGGCTGGCATCACGTATGGGCCGCTCATCACCGTCGGCGCCCTGCACGCGCTGGTGGGTTGGGGCTCTGCGGACACCCATGTCGTCGGCCTGCTGGCCAGCATTCCGTTGGGGCTTCTGGCGGCGGCGCTGTTTTACGTCAATGACCTGGCCGACCGGCCCCTGGACGAGGCGGCCGGCAAGCGCAGCCTGCTGGTCCGGCTGCCCCGCAGCGGGCACGCGGCCGGCTTCGCGCTGCTGGTCGGCGTCGGTCTGGCTGGCCTCGCCGCCGTCCTGGTCATGGCCTTGCAGACCCAGGCGCTGCCGCTGATCCTGTTGGCGGCGGCGTCGCTGGCGGCCATCCGGCTCGTCCAGATGGTCCAGCAGAACGTCGACGACCCCGCTGGCCTGGCCGGTGCC
>JBFJYU010000206.1:0-6216 GCA_041622435.1 Thermoplasmatota archaeon
CATGATGACGGCCGCGGCGGTGTTGCTCGAAAAGACGGTCATGATCAGCCCCGCCGTTGCAATCGCCAGGAAAACCACGAATCCGACGCGGTCGCCGACAACATTTGCCACCACGCCGCCGAAGATGCCGTCCAACCCGCTGGCGACCACGGCGTCGCCGAGTGCCAGGCCTCCCCCGATGAGCAGCAGCGTCGGCCATCCCACCTTGTGGATGTCGGCGTCGTCAACGAGCCCAAGGAGGGCCAGGAGCACGATGGGAACCACGGCAACCACGGCGGCGGACACCCCGTGCAGATCGGTCGTGAGCCAAAGGGCCACGGTCAGCAGGAACGTGGCCAGAAGGAGCCGCTGCTCGCGGGTCAGGCGTTTTGCTCCGCCGGGCGGGGCATCGAGCGCGGCGTCGCCCAGGGGGTAAACCCGCAACAGGATCAACCAGGCTGCGGCAACCATGAGGGCGGCCAGGGGAAGCGCCCGAGCCATCCAGCCGAAGAACGTGATGGGGGCGCCAGCGTCGGTGAGGAACCTCAGCGCGATCGGATTGGCTGGGGTCCCGATGGGCGTCGCAATCCCTCCGATGTTGGCTGAAAACGCCACGCCAAGCACCAACGTTCGGGCGAGGTTGTCCCGCCCGTTCGTGTCGGCGGCGACGATTCCCAGGGCAATGGGCAGCATGATCGCCGTCGAAGCCGTGTTGGAGATCCACATGCTGAAGGAGGCGGTGGTACCCATGATGGCGAGCAGGACCAGAGCGGGGCGCGAGCCGGCCTTGCGGGTCACGGCAGCAGCAAGCACCACATCCAGGCCGTGCTTGCTGAGGGCAACCCCCAGAAAGAAACCGCCCAGCAGTAGCACGATCACCGGGTCAAAGTAGGCGGCGAAGACCTCTGTGGGCTCTCGCCGGGCGATCAGGATGAGCAGCAGGGAAGCCAGCAGCGCCGTGATGGCCAGCGGGATGGTTTCGCTCACCCACAGGACCATCGAGAAAGCCAGGATGGCGAGCACGATGCGTGCATCCCCGGCGACAGGTAGCGCCCAACTGATGGCGGCCGCAAGCAGCGCTCCAATCCACCAGATGAGGCGCCTCGCCGTGCTCACGCCAGTCCATGCCCACGGCGCCGTTTGGCTGGGGCGGTAGGGGCCGCAGACAGGACCCGCTTTGCCAGGAGACTGCCGCCTATGGGGGCCTCAAAGCGGCCGGCTGGATCCGACCACGTCCAGATTCTCGGTCGCCGGAGGTGCGACGGGCTTGCTGGCGATCAGGGCCTGCTGGAACGCCTGGAATTCCGGCAGTTCCGGAATCTGGGCGCGGGCCTCTTCGCTCTCGGCGACCACGAGGTGGACGAACGTTTGACCGTCGGCCTTGCGAAACGCTGTGTATTGGAGGCCAGGGACCTGTTTCGCCTGTAGGGCAGCCATCACCTTCTCGATGTTGGCGGCGTTGGTGGCGGCGAAGTCGGGTTGAACGGTGTACTGGACCCGGATGGCGTGCATGGCGGGCAGTGTGGGTTGGGGGTGAAGGAGGTTTGGGGGCTTGGTTCTGGTCAGTGACGCACGCTAGGCTGCCGTCTCCTGCGCGTGGGCCCTGGCCGACTCCGTCTCCCGCCCGACGATCGCGGGGGCCTCCCTGATGAGCCGGTCGTCCTCAAGGGCGTGGACCATGAACAAGGCGAAGTCGATGCGGCGGGTGCGGTTGCTCGCCAGAACCGGGTCCCCGACGTGGCGGCTCCAGACGGGGAGCCCCTGGCTCGGTCCTTCCTCCAGGTCGCTGCCGCGGACGACGGTCCACCGGGTGTCGCTGGCGAAGATGCGGCGGGTCGCCTCGACTTGGTCGTCGAGGTCGACGACCCGGAATAGGCGAGCCACGGTGCCGAAGACCTTCACGAGCGTGCGCAGACGCCACGTATAGCGGTCCTGGCCGTCGCGAGTGATGTGCCAGCCACAGGAGAAAACAAGGCGCGCGCCGGGGCGGGCGTGGTCGAGGACCGCCTGGGCGGTGCCGCTGGCGTAGTTCTCCATGCCCCATGGGACCAGGACGGTCAGGACACCGTCGCAGCCTTCAACCGCGCGCCGGACGACCTCGGCGTCGTTGGTGCGCCCGGGCACGATGGTGATCTGGTCGGCGAACCGGTCAAGCTTGTGGACGCTCTCCGGGCGGCAGACCCCGACCACCTCGTGGCCGCGATCCAGGCAGTGCTGGACCATGTACTGGCCCAGTTTTCCCGACGCGCCGATGACGCAGACCTTCACTGGACCGCCTCCTGGCGCGGGGCAACCCGGCGGGCACCTTCGGCGCGCAGAGCAGGGCCGGCGCGGTCGCTGGCGCCGGCGCCGGCAAGATGCGTGCCTCGGGTGAGTCGCCTGCCAGCGAAGAGGAGCCAGATCATGAGCGCCACTTCGCCGACGACGGCTAGGCCCATGAAAACGCCGGAGAGGGCCTCAAGAGACGCAATTCCCAGGAGCTTCCCGGCGGTGTCGAGGGGGTACGCGACGCCAGCCGCCAGGAGGGCTGCTGCGAGCCATTTGGGGATCGTGCCGAAGCCCGCGATGCCGAGTGCCGCCAGGTGAGAGCCGAAGATGGCGAGGGCCACGGCGAAAGCTCGACTGAACGATTCCAGGGATGCCAGCACCATGGCCTGACCCTCCCGCGTCGCGAAGGCAGGGCTGTTGGCGACGGCGTGGGCATCAGCGAGGTGGGTCAGGTTGGCCGCCAGCATGGCGGTGTAGAGCAGCCGCGTGGCCCCGACCACCAGAGCAGCTGTGGGCCGGACCGGGCGCAACAGTTGGTACAGGGTGACGGAGACGATCATGTCGAGCACCACGATGATCAACCAGGCTCCGAGGCTGGCCTGGAACAGCGGCATGGCGTCGTCGAGGCGGGCGGCCGTGCCAGCCGCATCGTCGGGCACGATCAGGCTTTCCAGGACTAGGGGGCCCGCCATGCCGAAGACAAACAGGGCCATGTAGAGCAGGCCGGTGGCGCGAGCGAGTTTGGAATTCAGGGCCATGAGATCATCCTCGAAGCAGGCGCTTCGGTTGGATCACGCTCAGCACCTGACCAACCTAAGGACCCTGCCCGGCCCAGGTGTGGACCATGCCCTCTTTATATGCCGACGTCCGGCTGATGCCCCGTGGACGAACTGGACTTCCAGCTCATCGGCGCGTTGTGCCGCGAACCCCTGGCCAGCCACGAATCCCTCGCGCGAACCATCGGCCGCAGCGCCTCCGCGGTGCGCAAGCGCCTGCAGGCACTCACCGATGCTGGCGTACTGGATGGCCTCGTCGCCGTGCCGGACGCCGGGGCCCTCCGACGGGCGGGCGTCGGGGCCGCCTGGCGAACCCTCGTTCCGGCGGCCCGGCTCCTTGAAATCCCCGGCACCGTCTGGGCCGGGACCACGATCGACGGGGCGGCCGGGGCGCTAGCCTACGTGGAAGACCCAGAGGCCTGGGTGCGGCGGGCGACGGCCGTGGCGGGATCGGACGCCCAGGAAGTGTTCGAGACCAGCGCTTACACCGGCCCCGCGCTGGGCCCCCTGGACTTGCGCGTCCTGCGCGCGCTCGTCCAGGCGCCGGGGAGCGACGCGGTGGCCCTTGCCGGGCGGTGCGGGCTCTCGGCCAAGACGGTTCGCTCGCGGCGGGCGGCCATGATGGAATCCGGCGCCGTGCGCATCGAACCGGTCATTTACGGTGAACGCGGCGGTTCCATCACGTTCCAGATCAGCACGTCCTGCGACAAGAAGCTGCGGCCGGCCGTTGCCCAAGCGCTCCAGGACGTGGTCCCCTTGGGCGACGTGGGCCCCATGCACTGCCTGCTGGCCCAGGCGCCCACCCTCGCCGAGAAGGCCCGGCGGCTGGCAGAAGTGCGAGCCCTCGGCGTTGACTTCGTGGAAGTCCTTCTCAACGACGACTTCACATGGAAGATCGACGCATTCGTGGCCATGATCGATGCCGAGCTACAGGAATGGCGGCGGGCGGCAGCCCCCACGCAGCAGTGACGGGGCCGCCAGCGGTCCATTTGTCCGCAGGTCCGTCAGGCCGCCGCACAGACCCACGCGGCCAGGCCCCAATGTGTACACCCGGTGTGCGGCAGCCCAATACCAATGAGGTCGATGTCCACCCATGCGCTTGCTGACCAAGTTCACCATCGCGACGCTAGCAATCGGAATCGTCGGGTTCCTGTTTGGACCCGCAGCCCCCCTGGGGGGCCTCCTGTGGGGCGATATGCCGGAGGGACCGGAGCCTGAGGGCATCCAGGTGCCGATGCTGATCCTGTACAGCGCCATCAGCGCCTTCGCCATGGGCTTCGGCATCTCGTTCTGGCTGTTTGCAGCACCCTGGACCCGCCGGCTGTTTCCAGCCTGGACGGGGGCCGCCCACCTGGCCATCGGCTGGATTCCAGCCAGTTTCTGGGTGCATGACAGCTTGCACATGATGAACGGAGAGAGCATGGCGGGGCTCGTGGCGCTGGAGTATGGCTTCCACGTTCCGACCCTCGCGGCCGGCGTCGTGCTGGCGGTGGCCACCATCAAGGGCGTGGAGGTCAAGGCCGCCCAGCGGCGCCCGGCTTACGCCACGGCCTGACGAACCCTCAAGTCTGACTCTTCCTCTTCTCTCCCGTGGACCGGGTCGATGCCGACATCCTGCGCTTGCTGTCCTGGAACCCGATCAATCCGGTGGATGCCCGCCGGGGGCCGTACGGTCTCTGGGACATCGCGCGGCACCTGGAGGTCCACGGAAATACCGTGAAGCGGCGCCTCAAGGAGATGGAGGACGCGGGAGTACTGCTCGGCCTGGCGCTCTTTCCCAACGGCGTCGACATCGGCGTCGAGGTGCACGGCGTCAAGATGCGCTTCGACTCGTTTGACGCCTGCCGCGCCGCCGAGGAGCGCATCCTCGACATGAATCGGCCAGGTGGGGTCATGCGGTTGGCCGGCAACCAGTTGCTCACCAACGTCCTCGTTCCACCCGGCACCACGCTCGCAAGAGCGATGGAGGATGCCCGGCAGACCCTGGGGGCCCAGGCGTGCGACTTGATGACGCCGCGCTCCTGGGGGTTAGCGGAAATCACGGATCTGGAGCGGCGGGTCCTGATGGTGCTGGTGGGGGACCCCCTGATCACGCCCCCCGAGGTGGCGGACAAGGTCGGCGTGACTCCCAAGACGGCGCGCCGCTGCATCGTGTCGCTGCGCGACAAGCAGGCCTTCATCGTGCTTCCCCTGACAGCATACACGAAAGCGACGGGCTTGATTCCGGTCAACATCGAATTGGAGGGCGAGCGCGGGGCCCTCGGGGCAGCGATGATGGCCGCGCCCGAACTCCTCATGGGCGGCACGCTGGACGCCCGAGTGCTGTCCCTGCACGGATTCGCCGAGTCGCTGGAGGAGCAGGGCCGCATGGTCGAGGCGATTCGCGCGGTTCCTGGAATCAAGCGCGTCGAGGCGACGGTCATCGAGTCCTGGCACTGGACCGGCTCCCGGCCCCTGGCGCGGGCGGTATCCGAGGGGCTGGCCGGATTGGAGGAGTGGGTCAAGGCGGAGTGACGCGGCGGCCGCGCGTGGCTCTCGCCAGACGGCCACCATGCAGGTCGGCCAGGACGGCCAGCGCCGGCAGGAGGGCGAGCATCAAAGGTTGGACGAGGCCCCCCAGTTCCACGAGAATGGCGGCCCCAACGACCAGTGGACTGGCGAGGAAAACGTGGCCGTCGATGCCGGCCCGCACGCCCCGGCGGCGGGCACCGGCCAGGCAAGCGTACGCGGCACCCCAAAGGGCCATGGCCAACAACATCAGAAGCGAATGGGTGTTGAAGAAGCCTCCAAGACCCGACGGCGCCCACGCGGTCGCCCCCAGCGATCCGACGACGGGCCCGGAGCCAAAGCGCGCCATCCCGACGAGCGCCATCGCGGCGGCGAGGCCCCACGCGGCGCCGTGCACGATGCGGGAAGCTCGCAGCCAGCCGGACGCGTCGGCGACCGCGTCAGGCAAACGTTGCCGGGCCCGCCACGCCGGAATGCCGATCATCAGCCCGAAAATGATCAGGGTCATGATGCCGTCACCCTCGGCGCCGTGGGCCACCACGGCCAAGTTGTCGTGCAGAAACGCAACGTCACCGGTGACCCGGGCCGGCGCATCGCCCCTGTTCTCGATGGAGAAGGGATAGTCTGCCCAGACCTCCTCACAGCACCGAACCAGGTGGTTGATGGTGAGCCGCTTCGCCGGGCC
>JBFJYU010000207.1:0-6165 GCA_041622435.1 Thermoplasmatota archaeon
CTGTTGAAATCGTCGTCGTCGATGAGGTCGGTTTCCTCGCGCGCCGAGGCGAAGACACGCCACGTGACCTGCTTGCCCTCGCCGATACCGAGTTCGGTGGCGAGCGTGGCGTTGGCGGTCATGACAAGCGGGGACGTTCCCTCGGCGCCGCCGTAGCGAACCTGGGTTCCACCCTCGCCGCAGTCGAGGCACGTAAAGCTCTGGCTGAGCCGGTCGCCGAGCGCCTGGGTGGAGTCCCAGATCATCTCGGCTTGCAGGAAGTCCGCCGGCCGGTCGAGCTCGTACTCGAACAGGAACACGTTGTTGCTAACGGCGTCGGGCATCAGGCCGCACACGGCGATCAGGATGATGCCCATCGCCGTGGAGCACTCCACGAAGCCCTTGAACGCGAACTCCTGGTAGTAGGGCGCCAAGGACGGGTCGGCCTCAAGGCGGATCGTGATGGGCTTGGGAGCCGCAATGCCCGCTTCCACGTCAACGTTCACCTGGACCGGGCCGTAGCCCACCTTGCTGGCGCGCACGAAGTACGCTCCCGGGGGCACCTCGCTGAACCCAAAGGCGCCGCCGAGGTTGCTGGTGGTCGTCATCGGATCCCCTTCTGGAAGCAGCAACTCAATGGTGGCGTTGGCCAGGGGCCGGATGGCCGCGTCGACCACGACACCGCGAATGGCGCCGGTGTTCTTGCCCGCCGTCACCTTGATCTCGTCGAGGGCCGGGCTCTCTCCCTCGACCGCCTCGGGCGCGCTGTCCGTGCACCCCGCCAGGGTGGTGGCGAGCAAGAACGCTACAGCGATCCCCGCGAGCGATTTCCGTTGTGTCATGTGCCTTGAGGCGACGCCGGGTGGCTTAACGTTTCTTGTCGTCGCCCCCCCGCTTAACGCCCGCCTTCCCTAGCGACGGCGCGCCACGAACGCGGCCAACGCCAGGATCAAGAGGGGCAGCACGGCGGCGGGGCCCGGCGCTTCCTTGGCGCCCGGAAGCGCTGTGACCTGGAGGCCATCGAGCGTGGCGGCGGTGGCGGTTCCCTGGCCGATATTGAGCAGCGCCGTGGCGGTGGCGTTGACGCCTGCCCGGTCGGCCAAGGCCAGCGTGAACGCGTACGAACCGCTGTCTGGCGCGTTGGTCCATGCCCACGTGAACTCCACGTTGGCCGGTTCGGCGCGGTGGACATGGACCGGCTCGTAGCCGGGCGCCCACGATTCGTGGCCTTCGTGGCGCCTGATCAGATCCAGGGCGGCATCCTCGGGGCCGTCGGCGCGCAGTTCGATGGATTCTGGGTCGATGCCAGTGGGGCCCCACGGCGTCGACGCGCGGGCCACGACGGACACGATGTCGTGGTCCAGGAACGGCTTCAGGAATTCGATGCGCAACGGATTGAGGACGCTCCACTCCAGGCGCGGCCGGTGGTCGTCGCTGCTGTGGTGCCGCACCATGTTGGGCATGAGGTAGCCGTCGGATGGGCCCGGGCAGGGCGAATCCATCCACACGTCGACGCGGACGTTGTACCCGGTGTCAGCCCGCAGGAGCGCCTCCTGCAAATCGAGTGCAACCGGAATTTCGTAGACCGTGCGCCCGCCGACGTTGGCCGCGCTGGCCGCGCCGGGTGTCAGGCCGGTCGGATCGAGGAAGAGGCGCCCCGAATCGCCGCTGGCGATGAGTGCGCCCGCCTCGTACGCCTGGTCGTTCACGCTCAGGTTGTCGCCGGAGCGGACGGTGATGCTGACGTGCACGGCCGGCACAATCACCGGCGCCTGGCTGAAGCCGGCATCGCCACCGGTCTCAGTCTCCAGGTACCAGAAGGCCTGCGCCGTTTGGTTGGTGTCGAGCAAGGCATCGTAGCCGAGGCCCCGCCCCGTCGATTGAACGAGTCGGTCGGTCTCCTCCACGTACTGGATGGGGCCCCATGCGCTGTAGCCGTACAACGTGTGCATGCTCTGGCTGGCAAGCGTCGTGGCCGGGTTGTCCGGGACGCAGGCGCTGGTCCTGGCGAGGCCGCCGCCGTCGCTGATGGTGAATCCGGGCGTCGGCGGTTCAGGCGTGATGGGGAAATCCGCCAGACCGTCGAGGTGGAAGTACAGAATCGACGGCGTCGATTCGACCGGATTTCGTAGACCCGCTTCCTGCGCCGCTGCGGGTACCGCAAACAGAACGCAGACGACCAGAACCACCCAGATTCGCATACGGCGCGGCATCCGACGTCGCGGTCATAAGGAGCGTGGTCATTTCGTTCAGCGCCGCCCCGCCACGGCCAGCCGCGCCGCCGGCGCGGCGTTGGCGCCGCCGCCAGGGCCGCCGATGATGCCGCCCGGCCCGGGCCAAGCCGGGCGCGTTGGAGCTTTCGGCCAATCCGGACCTTGCGGTCGGGCCAAAAAAATATCAAAACCGGGAAGGGGAGGGGGAAGAGGAGTCCGACAGGGTTACAGGCGGCGGCGCAGGACGACCATGGCGGCGCCCAGCAGGCCGAGAATCGCGACCAGGCCGACGCCGGGGCTGTCCTTGTCGCCGGAGTCCGTGCCGACGCCCGCGACTTCCTGACCGTCGTCGGCGAACGCCACGTTCTTGCCGATCTCAAAGGCGGCCTTGCCGGTTGCCTGCGCGGTGTGCTGGTCGTTCCAGACTTCCACGTTGACGTTGTAAACGCCCTTCTGCGCGGCGTCCTGCTTGTAGGGCCAGACGTAGGTCACGTCCACGGGTTCCTGGTGGAAGAAGTGCTCGTGGTGGCGCTGCACGAAAGCCGCGCGGGCGAGGCTGGCGGCGGGGGTCGGGCCCTCGACGCCGATGGTGATGCCGCCGGGTTGTTCGTCGACATCGTAGTTGCCCCACGGGCTGTTCATGCTCGTGTGGATGACCAGCTCGTCGCCGACGAACTGCGGGTGGATGTACTCGATGCGGATCGGGTTCATGACCGCCAGCTCGATGCGCGGGCGGAACTCGGTGCTCGTGTGGACGCGCACCAGGTTGGGCATGAAGTAGCCGTTGTCCGGGTCCGTGCAGTTCGGGATGCCGTCGATGTAGACGTCGACGCGCAGGTTGTACGATTCGTCACGGGTGACGGTGTCGCCCTCGAAAGTCAGCGGCACCGCGAATTCGTAGACGTGCTTGTTGCCGGGGCCGGGCTGGCCGGCGATGGAGCCGGGCTGGCCGCTGCCGAAGGGGTCCAGGTGGAGTGCCTCGGTCTCGCCGCGGGCGATGATGGCGCCAGCGTTGAACGCCGAGTCACCGACGCTCACGTCGTCGCCGGAGCGAATCGTGGCGCGGACCTTGACGCTGGGCACGACGACGGGCGCCGTGTTGGGGTCCTGGCCGCCGGGCGAGTTCTCGCCAGCGGAAACCTGGGTCTCCAGGTACCAGTAGACCATCGACGGGAAGCCGGTGTCAAGCTTGGCGTCGAAGCTGATGCCGCGCTCCTTGTGGTAGCGGGGGCCACCGTTCTCCTCGAAGTCGTATTCCACGTAGCCGGGCGTCGAGTAGCCGTAGTAAGTGTGGAAGTCGTTGCTGGTCAGGCTGCCGGTGGGCAACTCGGGCGCGCACGAGGTGCTGGTGGTCGCGCCACCGTAGGCCTCGCCCTTCTGGTAGCGGTCGTCCGGCGGCTGGGTGTTGATGGGGAAGTCCTGGATGCCGTCAATGTGCATCCACAGCGTCGTTGGCGTGGAGACGTTGGGGTTCTTGATGCCCAGATCTCCGGTCTGCGCGCTGCCCGTGGGCAGGGCGCCCACGATGAACAGGCTGGCCAGGCCGAGGATGAGCATCCGACGGAGAGTAACCATTGGAATCGGTCATTCACGACCAGAGCTGATCCTTAACCCTTGTGGCTGGCTGGTTCCGGCCCTCCGGTTCTGGCCGGTTGGCGGCGGACACGCTAGGCTTGCCGGCTGGATGGGGCCGGCAACAGGGTCGGGGGGGCATCCGGGGCCACCGATGGTGGTGGTGCGGGGCCTGGCCCCGACCCAACTCGCTTTATATTCTGAAAGCCACGAATTAGGGGTCTTGGCCAGCCCCCGGGCTGCGGCGACGAACCAGCGCGACGGCGGCGAGGGCGACCAGCAACAAGGCGCCCGGCGCGGGGCTCTCCTGCTCCTGCACGATCGCTGTGGGCTTGCCATCCTTGCCGATCTCAAACGTCTCGGATGCTATGGCCTTGCCCGTCTGCTGGTCGTTGTATGCCTCGACCGTGACCGTGTACTGGCCGCCGGCGGCGCCGTCCTGCAGGTACGGCCAGACGTAGGTGACATCCACCGGCTCCTGGTGGAAATGGTGGTCGTGGTGGCGCTGCACGAACGCCGCCTGCGCCAGGCTGGCTGCGCTCGTTGGGCCGTCGATGGCGACCCGGATGCCGCCGGGCACACCGTACGGGCCCTCTGTTTCGGCCACGTCGTAGTTGCCCCAGGGACTGTTCAAGCTCGTGTGGATCACGAGTTCGTCGCCGATGAACTGGGGGTGGAGGTAGTCGATACGGATCGGATTCAGCGTCGCGAGGTCGATGCGGGGCCGGAAGTCCGGGCTGGTGTGCACGCGCATCGTGTTGGGCATGGCGTACCCGTTACTGGGGTCGCCGCACTCGGGAAGTTCGATGAACACGTCAATGCGGACGTTGTACGCGTCGTCGCGCGTGATGCGGCTGGACTCGAAGGCCAGCGGCATGGCAAACTCGTAGACGTGGCGGTCGCCGACGGCATGGCCCGGCAGGCCACCCGGGGCGCCGGCGCCCGTCGGGTCGAGCACGTACGGGCCGGCCTGGCCTTGCGCGATCACGGCGCCTGCATTGTACGCCTCGTCGCCAACCCCGACTTGGTCACCCGCGCGCATGGTGGCACGCACGGTCACCTGGGGAAGCGGCAGCGGGGCGCTGTTGGCCGTGCTGGCTTCGCCGTCGCTCGACGTGATCTGGGTTTCTAGGTACCAGAACGCGGTGGACGCGTACGATGTGTCCAGTTCCGCGTCGAAGCTGATGCCGCGCTCCTTGTGGTAGCGGGGTTTGCCCTGCTCCTCGAAGTCGTATTCCACGTAGCCGGGCGTCGAATAGCCGTAATACGTGTGGTACTCCGAGTTGTCCGCGCTGGTTCCGGGCACGTCGGTGGGCAGGCACGACAGCGTGCTGGTGGCCAGTCCGAAAGCCTCGCTGGTCTGGAAGCGGTCGTCCGGGGGCTGCGTGTTGATGGGGAAGTCCTGGATGCCGTCAATGTGCATGTACAGGGTTGTCGGCGCCGAGGCGGTTGGATTCTGGATGACCGGCGACGCCTGCGCGGGCATCGAGGCCGCTATCAGACAGAGCAGGATGGCGGCGCTGGCAATTGCGCGAAACATGGTAACCGGCGCTCACCCCGCGAGCCGCCTATTAGCCCCTTTGGTGGTTTCGAAAGCCTATCACGCTAGTTTCGCCGGGTCGCGAACACGGCCGCGAGTGCCACGCCCACCAAGGCGAGCGCCGCTCCGGGTGTGGCCAAGAGCCGCTCGGCCGGCGAGCCCGCGATCTCGAACGACAAGGTGGCGAGTACGCTCGCGGAGTCCTGCCGGTTCGTGGTGCCAAGCGTGGCGGTGTAGACGCCGGGCTTGGCATCGTCTTCGGCGTACGCCCACGTTGCCAGAATGTCCCGTGGCGGCGCCAGGCCGTGGCCGTGGTAGTCGCTCGGGAATTCCAGGGTGACGTTGCGCGCCTCGGTGGGCCCGTCGATGACGAACACGAGGCGGTCGTCGGAGGACACGTCGTGCGGGCCCCACGGGGACCCAATGCCAAAGAGCACCTGCACCGCGTCCTCGGCATGGCTGAGGCGACTGTGCGAGTAGTGAACCTGCAACGGATTCTCCACGCCGAGCTCGATGCGCGGTCGGTGATCAGGGCTCGTGTGGGGGCGCACCAGATTGGGCATCAGGTAGCCCTCCTTTGGATCGGAGCATCCCTGTACGCCATCGACGTACACGTCGATTCGCAGGTTGTACGATTCGTTGGCGTCGATGCGGGGAAGCAGCACGTCGAGCGGCGCGGCGAGTTCGTAGACGAACCGGTCGGCGACCCGCGTGGGGGCCAGCGTGCCGGGGGCGCCGGAGCCAGTCGGGTCCAGGAGGTGGGGTCCGGTGCCGCCCTCAGCAATGATGCGGCCTGTGTTGAACGCCTCGTCGCCGACCGAGACATCGTCGCCTTCGCGAATCGTTGCCTGCATGGCGACC
>JBFJYU010000208.1:0-6157 GCA_041622435.1 Thermoplasmatota archaeon
AGGGGCCGGCTCGTCGAAGAACGTGAGCGTGATGGAGGCGTAGTGGCCGGCGCCGGCCCAGCTGTCAGAGCGAACCCAGACGTCGAAGGTGTCGCCGCGCAGGAGGCTGGCGTAGTTCGTGATGTCCTCGTTGAGGGTGAAGTCACCGCGCGTCGTGGTGCCGTGGAGCACCTCCGTGTTCTGCACGCCCACGATGAAGGTGCGGTCCCAGGGGTCGCCGCCGGGGTTGTTTGGCCAGGAGTGGAACTCCAGCAACACGCGCGTCCAGGGCACGTCGGGCGCGTCGACGGTGACGCGGTGGGTGCGGCCACCCCAGCCGAACAGGTAGTCCTCAACGGCCTCGATGGTGGCCACGGGCAGCGCTCCCGGTACGTCGGGCCCCTGATTCGGGACGAGCGTCGGGGGATCGCTCTGGGCGACCGTCATCGCGGGAACAAGCAAAAGCAGCGCGAGGGCGCCAGCTAGCAACCGAACCATGCAACCCCCAGCGCCGGCGCGGCTTATAAAAAACGGGGCGCGCCAACCTGGGCCGGCCCAGTCCGCGCCGGCGGCACCGCAGCAGGTGGCGAGCCGCTACCATGCACCGCAGCGCCCAAGAGGGCGAGCCCCCCATGCCGAAGCGTGTCGGAAGCGGCCCAACCCCTCATTCCCAAGGCACCCATCGGACCGGACGGCGTCCCCACGTTCACGGTCTTCGTCACTCCCACGTGCACGTGGTGCCATCAAACCATGAAGTTCCTTGAGGCGCTTGGCAACGAGCGCGGCGGCTTCAAGTTGGCCGCCATCGACGCCTCGCAGAGCCCGGATCTCTTCCGCCGCGTCGTCCAGGTCACGGGTCGCATGACCGTGCCGCAGATCTTCCTCGACCAGCACTTCGTCGGGGGCTGGGACGACTTGTCGCGCGCGGCACGGGAAGGCAAGCTGGATGCGTTTCTCAGCGGCGAGGCGGTCCCCGCCGCTCCTGCGGCTCCGGAGCCCAAGCGGCGCCGCTGGCGACTGGGCCGGCGGTCCAAGGCCTGAGATCGGGGCGAGGCAAGCGCCTAGACGGGCAAGTCAGTCGGGTCGGGCAGCCGGGGCAGTTCGCCCGGCACGAGGTCAATGTCGAAGCCGGCGTTGCGCGCCGCGTCCATGGCGAACCACAATGCCGTGCCAAGCGCGGTGCTGGGCTGCACGGTTTCGCCCGCCATCGTGACGCCGCCGGCGCGCAGGAGCCGGGTGGCAACTCCGATCGCACGGCCATCCGCGCTGATGACCGGGCTGCCCGAGTCGCCGCCGCTGACGCGACCTTCCCAGGCCAGGAGGGCCGCCGGGGGAGCCAACTCCACGCCGCTGCGGGCCCGGCTGTCGTCGCTGCCGCGGGTCTCCCAGCCCCAGCCGTAGATGTGGTAGACGCCTCCGGGCGCCGGGCTCGGGGGAACCGCAGTCGGGCCGCCGAAGCGGCACATGGTCGGGTTGACCAGGTGGTGCTTGTCGGCGTCCACCTTGATCAGGGCGAAGTCCAGCATGAGGGATTCGCCGCCGTCGTAGACGGTGGTGCCGAAGCGGCCGACGCCGCTGGCGCCCAGCCGGTGGCCCACGTACGTGCAGTGGCCGGCGGTGCCCACGTACAGGTCCACGCCGTCGCTGAAGACGAAGTTCATCGTGCAGCCGTTGCTCAGGCGCGCGCCGGGCCTTATGCCACTGCACGCCTCGCCGGCGGGTTCGGGCAGCACGCCAAGCGGGCTGTCCGGGGGCAGGGGAACCGGCGCCACCTGGATCGGACAACCGTCCAGGTGGAGTCCGGGGACCGCCAGTTCAAGCACGTCGTGCCCAGGGGCGTCCTCCCCAACCGACAACACGGGCAGGGCAACCAACATCGCAACAGCAGCGGTAACCTTCAGCATCCAAACCAGCGCCAGTGCATGCGTTCGCCCAGATGTAGTCTATCCTACCACAATTCGCTGCCCGGCTCGCCCTTCCAGGGACCGGCGATGGCGTCGGTGACCCAGCCGCCGTAGAAGTGGCCGGGCTGCGGCCGGACGACCTCACCCCCCAGGAGACAGCGATCTACGCGGCCCGGGTAGAAGGCCACATGACTGGCCAACATCGCGTAGTCGGGGTTGGGCGCCTCGTAGCTCCAGGCGGCCGCCTCAACAACGGGCGCTCCGGGCACGTGCAGATCCCAGTACGTTGCCTTGCCCTTCCACTCGCACCAGGAGCGGCCGTGGCCGCGCTTCAGCAGCCCCGGCACCACGTCACCCGGCGCCAGGTAATACGTGGGCGGGCTGGCCGTCTCCATGACCTTCCACGCCCTGCGCGCCGAGGCCACCCGGACTCCCGCGTGCTCCACGATGATCGGCTGCGTCGTCTCCGCCGCCTTCGGGGGACGAGGATAATCCCACACAGACTCCTGGCCAGGCTGGAGAGGGGCAGGAGTGGGGCGCATGACGGGCACACGCTTCCCGAGAATGTGGGGCTTGGTGTTGGTGCGGCCCGCCCGGCGCCAACACGACGGCGCGGGACCGCGCCAGCCGCTGGGCATTATGTACGCGAAATATTTCACTGGTCGCGACATGGCCAACGGGGATTGCCCATGGTTCGGTTGCTCGCTGCCCTCATCGCCTTGCTCGTTGTACCTTTCGCCGTTGACGTGGCCTCCGACGAGGCCGAAGCCGTCGAAACGGTGGCGGCACCCATCGCCCTGGACATCGTCAACCCGGAGCAATTCGTTCCAGCCCGGGTGATTGTGCATTATGAACACGAGGTGCCAGACGACATCCAACAGGGAGAATTCACCGGCTTCGAGGTGCTGTACGAATTCGCCAGCATCCCGGCCGTGTACGCCTTGGCCACGAAGGAAGCCGTCGATCGGCTGGCGACGGACCCGTCCGTCACGTTCATCGAGAGCGGCGAGAAGCGCATCTCATACGCCACCAACACGGCCACGCAGGCGAGCAAATCCATTGAGGTGACCGACCCGTCCTTCAACCCGGCCGAGCCACCCATCTTCATGCCCGACGGCTCCATCGTCAACGGCAAGGGCATCGGCGTCGCCGTCGTGGACTCGGGACTGGACGGCACCCACCCGGGCTTCCAGGAACCCTGGAGCCAAGGCGGCAATTACGTCATGACGGACCGCGGCACCATCGACGGCGGCCTGTACACGGTCATGGAGGCCCATGGAACCATGGTGGCCGGCATCGTCGCCGGCAGCGGCGCCACCTCGCTGAATCTCAAGTACAAGGGCGTCGCACCGGGGGCAACGCTGTACTCGTTCGCCATCGGCCCGGAGCGCCTGGCCGTCCACCCCGCCATCGCGTTTGACTGGATCCTGCAAAACGGGCAGTCGGTCGATCCGCCGATCCGCGTCGTCACCGCCGCGTGGGGCTGCACCAGCGGCGAATGCCGCACCGCCAACGAGCCATTCATCCACCTGGTCCTCGCGGAACTCCTGGCCAAGAGCGGGTACGTGGTCGTGGTGGCTGGCGGCAACAACGGTGGAGACGGCTTCAACAACCAGTTGAACCCCGAGGCCACGCTGACGGAACCCGGCGTCATCGGCGTCGCCAACTACAACGACCGCGACATCGGCGTGCGCATCAGCAAGCTGGCCAGCAAGTCCAGCCGCGGCTTCGCCCTTGACCCGGCCTCATGGCCCGACCTGGCCGCACCCGGCGAGGAGACCCGCACGGCTTACCCGATTGGCTTCGACTCCAGGGAGCCCGGCCGGGGCACACGGGCCCCAGGCATCGAGCGCCACGCCTACGATGTCATGGACGGAACGTCGGCTGCGGCGGCCCACATGGCCGGCATCGCGGCGCTTGTTCTGCAGATCAACCCTTCTCTCACGCCCGCCGAGGTGGAGTACATCCTTGAGGCGACGGCAGAGCCACTCACCCATCCCGAAGCCGAACCGCTGTACGTACGCGCGGACCCGACTAACCCCTGGGGGCCCGCCAACTTCGAGGCCGGGCATGGTTTGGTGGATGCGCTGGAAGCGGTCCGGTTGGCCGACGGCTTCGCCGGAATCCCGCTCGTGGCGCCCGCCCCGGAGCCCTTGCCGGCGGCCTGGAGCAAGATCCGCGTCGGCGTCGACATCGAGGACACGTACTACCTGTTCCCGGGAGGAATGGCCCACCGGCATCCGACCTCCCCCGGCCCCCTCGTCGAGATCGCGATGCTTGACGTGCCCGTGCAGTTCACATCCTCCCCGATGCGGGGGACGCACACGTTTTCAGCGGCCGAATTGGACATCTGGGTCGGCTCCCCGGGTGAATGCATTTGCCAACTCACCTCGCGGCCTTTCTTCGAGGTTGAATTCGAGAAGATCGCGTCCGACGGCACGCCCACGCCGGTGGCCACGAGCACGTGGAATCTGTGGAACGTCCACGCGGTGGCGCCTACGCCGCGAACGTTCAACATGCCGTTTGGCACGGATGTGACGTTTGACCCCGGCGACAGTTTCCGTGTTTCGTTCACTCTGAAATGGAAGAGCGGAACGACCGTCACGGTGCCGCTGCCGGTCGCGGAGACCGTTGCGTTCCTCTATTTGGGTTCGCCGTCGACACCGAGCCGCCTATCCGTGGGGCAGGAGGCATCGGCCATGATTCCCGATTCTGCCATCTGGTGCAAGGTGCGACAGGATTGCGCAGATCTGGGCGGAATCAGGACCAACGACTTGGTTCACTGCGAGGACGAGACGCCGTACCGCCTCACGTGGTTTGGGCCGCCGGGCTCCACGCTTACGCTGCGCTGCGCCAACTTCGTGGCGTCCTGCACGGTGTCGGGGCTACCGGGCGACCCCTGGCACCGCTGCTCACAGGAAATCCCGACGCCTGCCACCGTGTTTGGCGAAAAGGTCGGCCGCTGCGAGTACACGGTGCCGGGCCAAATGGTCGTGGCAGGCACGGCGGGTCGCTGCATTGGCCTGATTTTCAGGGAGGACAAGAACTAGGGCGGTTACGCGACCACCGCGGCATCCGGCAGCCGGCGTCCGGCATCCGGTTGTTGCGGTGGCCTTGGCGGGCCGCGCGGTCTAGACAATCGGCCGGATGTTGGGCGGGGCGCTGGTCGCCGACGTCCCCAGCCGATCCTCCACCTTCTCGCTCAGCTCAATGCCCGTGACGGTGAGCCGGAAGTCATCGACCACCTGGCCGGGAAGCAGCCCCGAAGTGATGGCGCGCACCCGCAATTCGTTGCCATCGACATCGAATTGCGTGAAGTGGTGACGCTTCACGGCCGCCGCCGCAAACGGCATGAAATCGTCCTCGTGGACGAAATCGTAGAGGCCGCGGCCGCCGCCGCCGGTGACGACCTGGATGAAACCGATCGGGTCGCGATAGGAGTTCGTGGCGAACTCCGTGGGGACGGTGTACATCATCGGGAAGGACCGCTCGTAGTTGTGGTTGTGCCCGACGACGAGCAGGTCGACCGCGTAACGGTGGATGAACTGCTCTTCCCACGACAGGTTGCCCTCGACGCGCCGGCTCTCCTTGTCGGAGTTGCTGTACAGGGCGTGGTGCTGAACCATGATGATGAAGTCGATTTCGCCGGCGGCGCGGCGCTCGTTGGCGTCCGCCAGATCCGTGTCAATGAAATCGAACATGGCGGTCTGGAACTGGACGCCGTCAACGGAGATTTCCTCGCTGGCCGAGCGCATGTCGGATTGGACGATGAGGAAGTGGACGTTGCCGTAGTCAAAGCTGTAAAACAATTCCGAGCCGGGGAAGGCGAAGCGGTTGCGGAAGTCCGTCGTCCCAAGCGGGGGAACGAAGCCGTGGTTGCCAATGGCGGCCATGTAGGGCACGTGGGAGGCGAGGCCCTCCACCTGGTCGAAGTACAGGTCCCAGAGGGCGTGGTCGTTTTCGGCATACGAGACGTCGCCGCTGATGAGAACCAAGTCCGGTTCGGCTTGGATGACGCCCGCCGTGGTGGTTTCCGCTTCCAGCTTGGTGCCGTGGTCGCCGAAGATGACGAACCGGAACTGGTCCGTGCCGGCCGGCGGCGCGGTCGTGAAGTTGTAGATGGGGCTCCATCCGTCGCTGCTGCCGGCGCGGTAGTGGATGGTCTGGCCGGCCGTCAGCCCCCGGATGGTGGCTTCGTGGGTGATCACGTCAACGCCGATGGCGGGCGACGACGTTCCGGTGATGGAACTGCCGAGGGCGGTGGTGGTGCCGTA
>JBFJYU010000209.1:0-6084 GCA_041622435.1 Thermoplasmatota archaeon
ATCCTGCGCGAAGATCCGACCGCCATCTCGGTGCTCGTGGAGCCCCACCCGGACAAGATGAAGTTCCTCAAGGGCCCCTTCACGGCGGCCCTGCGAGCACTTGGCCCGGACCGGATCCTGCGCCCCATCGTCATCAAGGACGGCTGGATGACCGTCGGCATCATCACCGCCGCCCGCGTTGACATCGGCGACATCATCCGCACGGCCAGCGACAACTACCGCAAGGCCGGCATGAACATGAAGCTCGTCCACTGGGGCGAGTACCGCCCCGAGGACCACCCCATCGGCGACTACGAGGAGAAACTCACCGCCAAGCAGGTTGAGATCGTCAAAATGGGCCTCGCGTTGGGCTATTACGACAACCCGCGCCGCTGCACCCTGGACACCCTCGCCAATGTCTTCGGCATCAGCAAGGCCGCGGCGCACAACCGACTCAAGGGCGCCGAGCGCAAGATTCTGACCAGTTACTTCTCGTAGCCGCCTCGGCACGCCGGCACTGCGGTCGCCCCGGCTCCCGCCGCCCGTTTGTCGGGTGGCATAGGCCGCCGCGCGCTGCGGTGAGGGGCCACCGTTCAAATGGTTCGATCTTCTGCGGCGCCTGTGAAAATTCGTGCCTTGGTACTCGTCTTTCTGTTGGCCGGTTGCAT
Organism: Thermoplasmatota archaeon; assembly: GCA_041622435.1. Classification (GTDB taxonomy): domain Archaea; phylum Thermoplasmatota; class E2; order JACPAO01; family JAHFTW01; genus JBFJVP01. The sequence continues at coordinate 648 of JBFJYU010000209.1, forward strand.
TTCGGCGCCGAATTCGCAGACACATGGCCCGCAGGAGCGCCTGGGTGACCTCGCCGGTCTGGGGTCCGACTGGTACGTGCGGTACGAAATCGATGGCCGAGCGTCCTTCGAAATGAAGGCCGTGGGCGTCCAAAACGTCCCCCTCCTCGGGGAGGTTGTCGTCGTCGAAATCAGCTCGCAAAACATGGGCGATTTGCCCAATACCGTTTATTTCGCAACGGTCCCCCTGGCTGTTGCGAAGCAAACCGATTCAGGCCTCATCATTGATTTTCTCAACGCGGAGGCGCCCTTTGTCTCGCCCTTCCAGGCTCCTTTCCTCGCGCACGTGATCAGTTCGGAGATTCGCAGTTGGCGTTACCTTGTGCCCGCCGAATTGGCCGAAAGCAATTATTTCCCTTCGCCCCCGCAGGACGGCGTGTTTGCCTACCCGGGGTCGCGGCTGCCGGAAGGTTCGAGCCAGCCCTGGATTCGCTACGAATTCGACGGGCGGTTGCTACCTGCGCGAATGGAGATTCACAACCTGCGGATCCCGCACGCCTTCGCCCAGGGCGCTGTCTCCGAATGGGTGCGCACCGACTTCGATCCCGGAACCTCGAATCCTGCGCCGATTTCTCCCGAAGAGTGGCTACAGCCCCTGCCGGGCATGTCCGCCGTCCCGTTCCCGCAATTGGGTTCATCGCTGGGAACCAGCCTCACGGACGCAATGGCCGCGGCCGCTGAAGACCATCGGGTAGCCAATTTCATGGAACGCGGCCAGTGGTGGGTCACCCTGGCGTCGTATCAGGGGTTCGCCGTGGCAGTGGAGGATCGGTGGCTGATCAAACTCGCCAGTGACGGGAGTGACGTGAGGGCGAGGTTCAGCATCCATGGTCTCACCGGCGAATTGACGGGCTACGAGGAGGAACTCGGCAGGGCAAGCGCGCCACCCTTTGGACTCAGTGTACCGAATCTTGGCTCCGGCGCGCTGCCGGGTCAGGGCGCCTGCGCCCTACGCGTCAATCCGGCGTGGAGCATCGGGTACACGGCCCAGGCTGCGGAACCGGATCCCAGCTTGTCGCAACGGCGGGCCGACGTTCGAGCCGACTTCTACTCCATTGCTGACTGTGGAGAGCCGTCCGTCCAGACGGCCATGGCCGGCGGGCGGTACGGCTTGATGACGAAAATCGTCGTCGATTGACCGCTCAGTCGCAACAGGCCGGGGGCCAGCACGGGCCAGCACGGGCCAGCACGGGGCCAGCCAGGCGCGAGCCGGGTCAGGTCACTTCAAGCGGCGGTGGGCTGGGATGCGGCGCGACCTCGTGGCCGGCCAGGCTGTTGGCGTAGTACTCAACGAGCTTCCACCGTCCGGGCTCGCTCTTGTACAACTCGCCGTCGCGGTACAGGATGCGCCGCTTTTCGAGCACGTCGAGCGCCCGATCGAGGATTTCGTCCAAGTCCTCGGTTTCACCCATCTCCAGGGTCACGTTGACGAGGTCCTCCCGGCCCCTGATGCGCTGGCCCAGCTCGGCTCGCAGCGATTCCCGACGAACGTAAGGGTCGCCCGTGAAGAAGGGTGCCTCCCACTGGTGCAATTTGTCGATGGCGCGTCGGAGGCTGAGGATCATGTCGCCACGATCGACGCCGCTGGCCATGCGGTCCTGGCCGAGGCCGACGGCGGCGGCGCACGCCAGTGGTACAGGAGTGACCGGGACATTCCGACCAATTCGCGCCAGCAATTCTTCGGCGAAGGGCCGCAGGGTTTCCTGGCGCTTCTTGCGGTCGGGTTCGGCCAGGGCGTCCAGGCCCCCGGCGTCGGCAAGCCAATCGTCCAGCGAGATCGGTTCGCCAAAATGGATCGCGCAGACGCCGTGTTTCTTGAGGCGTTTCGTGAAAAAGCGGCCCACGTTCAAGGGAATTCCAACGAAAGTTTTGCCAAGCAGGCTGAAAACCCGGCGAACCTTTTGCGTCGGCGTTCGGCGGCGGGGCCGCACACCTGCTGCCTCGCGAATGAGGTTCTCGTCCTCGAAAACCCGGTCGAAGTTGATGCCGAGCGGCACGAAATACAGGGGTTTCTGGAACGTCGGGTCGAGCTTGGCGCGGGCCATGTAGTCCAGCAGGCCGAGCTTGACCGGCCGCAGGGCGCCGTCGCGGCTCAGGCCCCCCTCGGGGAACATGGCCTGCGTGACCGCCTGCTTCGTGATGAGCTGGACGTACGTCTCCAGCGTCTTGTGATAGAGGGGGTCCTTCTCGCCGCGCCGCACGAAGTACGACCCGAAACTGCGAAACAGGTTCTCCAGGGGCCAAACGCGGGCCCATTCGCCCACGGCGTAACTGATCTGGATGCTCTTGGAGAGCATGAACCCCGTCACCACGAAGTCCGCGTTGCTGCGGTGATTGGACACGTAAACGACGGCCGCCCCCTCGGGAATCGCGGCCTGGGCGCGCTTGAGGCTGGCCTCGTCGAAGCGCACGTTGTAAATCGAGTAGACGACGCTCCGGGCCACCGCGTAGCCGAGCTTGTAGTACGCGAACAAGTTGAACTGGGGGACGATTTCGTCCAGCCAGCCCCGCACCTTCTCCCGCACGTCCACCAAGTTCGTGCCGTCGGCCCGGGCGCGCTCAGCCATGGCCGCAACCAGTTCAGGCTCGGCCAAAACCTGCTCCTTGACGACGATGCGGTGGGTGTGCCGGAAGTTGTCCGTCGGGATGCGGTGCTCGCGGATGAACCGGTTCACCTGCTGTTCGAAGCGGCGCTTGGCCGACCGCACGACGACGGCGCGGACGACCTCGTAGACCACCCAGACGGCGGCGAGGAAGGGAAACCACTGCCAACCGGAGGGGAGCCACACCACCGGGAAGCCAGCGGAACGGGTGTCTTGGGGCTTTCGTCAGCCCCCGAGGCGCCAGGCGGGTCCCTGACCACCCGTGGGTCGGCGGGCATGGGAAGCTACCCAGGCGCCGGTTTCCGCGGCGGATGCGAAGGATTCCGCGCTCTCCTGCGGATAGAGAGTGTCCTTCCAGGGGGCGTTGTCCGACACCTGCGGGCAACGCTGATTCCGACGCGCATGGGCCGCGCATCGGGCGCGTCGTTTCCAATATGGTTCCGTTGCTTTCCCTCATGGCCCGAATCCTTTTATCACTTTAATTCTGAAGCCGCGGCATGAGTGCCCGGCGCTTGTTCCTGCAAGTAGTCCTGCTGGCTGCAATGCTGGCGGGCTGCATCGACGATTCACCGCAGACCGACTCAGCGGATTCCGAACGGGCCGCTGCCGAAACTCAGGACCCAGAGGCGCCTACCCAGGCGGGGGTGCCTGCCCGGCCGTCGCGTCCGCCAACGACACCACAAACCTGGGACGTTGATGAGGAGGGCTACCTGCCGGCCGGCAGCGCCGTGGCCGGGTTTGCTGGCTTCTTCCTTCCAGGCTTTGACCGCTGGTTCCCGCAGCAATTCAACGGCACTGTTCTGAATGCGACACTCACCATGACATGGGATGCCACGAGTCCCGCAACCGAGCACCTGCTGCTGGGCTTCGGCATCATGGAGATCGACGATGGCCGCGAATACGCGGAGACGTACGAGTTCGTATCAGGGCCATCGCCCCTATCGCTAGACCTTCGTGGGCTGGACTGGGATGCCGAAGATTTTGTTGTGTGGGCCTGGTTTGAACCGTTCTTCGTCCAGGGTGGAACCGGCCAGAGCTTCGCCATCGAAGGTGAGGTTTTGGGCGTGGCCGGATGAGGCGCAGCGGCGGGCCGCCGGGCGCCGCCAGCTCGGCGGAGGCGAGCCACCAGGGCGTACAATTTAGCCCTCCCGAATCACCAACCGTTATGTAGCCACTTCAAAGATACATCCCGTGAGCGTATCACCATGACTCGGGTCATCACCAGCGCCTGCGTGGGCACGAAGGACGCCAGCTGTGTCGACGTTTGCCCCGTCGACTGCATCCACCCCCACGAGGGAGACTCGGAGGGCGACTTCAAGAAGTCCTTCGCGGAGGCCGAGCAGCTCTACATCAACCCTGACGAGTGCATCGACTGCGGTGCCTGCGAACCGGTGTGTCCGGTGAATGCCATCTTCCCGGACGATGAGGTTCCGGACGACGAGAAGGCCCACATCGAAGGCAACGCCGCGTTCTTCGAGTAGACGCCGTCGCGGTGCCCGCGCCGCTTCGGTGAATTCCCTCTTCCCTACTTTCTTTTTGATTTTCGTTGCTTTTCTTACGGCAGCGGCGGCAAGGTGATGTCAACCGAGTCGGTGATGCCGGAGAGCTGGATGCCACCCGGGTAAAACACGAGCCGCGGCGACGCCGACGGGGTGCCCGTGGCGTCGGGTGCGCCCGTTTCAAGATCGAAGCTGTACATGACGCCGCAGACCACGAGGGCGGTGGCGGCCAGGAATGCAACGCGTTGGCCGGCCGCCGCGATGGTGGCGCCGCCACCGGCGACCGGGCAGTTGCAGCCGCACGGGCCGAGCAGGACGCCGCGGGCGGAGGCGTCGGGGTGGTCATCCTCACCCACGTTCAGTTCCGGTGCCCATGGGTCGAGGAATCCCAGGTCAACGTTGAGCGGGTCGGCGCTGGCGGGGGCGGCGAGGAAGGTTGCTGCTAGCAGGGCGGTGGCGAGGAGGGCGCGCATGTTCTTCATCTCGGTGCTTCGATGAAGATCGCCCTTGTAGGTGTTGCTGGGAGCAGCAGGCTGCACGCGACCTGTCTTGCCGGGCCGGAGGTCAGTTTGCTGCTTCGGCGGCCGGCTTCGCCGCTGGACCCCGGACCCTGTGCAGCAGCGCCGGCACCACGGCCAACGTCGCTCCGAGGATGGCCATGATGGCCAGGGCCGCGCCCAACAGCATGTCGCCGCCGCTGCGAACGCTGGTCAGGCTGAACACCAGGAACGCGCCGGCGTCGGTGAGCGCCGAGAACATGACCGCCCGGCCGGTGCCGCGCAGGGTGCCTTCCCAGTCGCCCGTGTCGCGGTATTTGTACACGAGGTAGGCAGCGTAGTCGCTGCCGATGCTGGTGATGAACACCAGGCTGATGAGTTGGTACACGCCGATCGAGCCGAGACTCAGCTTGAGCAAGCCGAACCACCAGAGGCTGCTGAGGAACACGGGCAGGGCAACGATGAGCGTGGCGCGCCGGTCGTGGGTGGCGAGGTAAAACAAGGCCAGCGTCGACGACAAGCTCACGACGTACAGGATTTGCAGGCTCGCCTGGCTCTCGCCCATGAAGTCCCGCGCCAGCAACTTGAACGAGTAAACCTGGACGTCCATGTCCTCCGGCGGCCCGGCTGCGGTCACCGCGGCGACGAATTCGTCGCGTTGCCGGTCGGTCGTGGCGACCGCCCGGTCCGCTTCCGGCGGCAGCAGGTACAGCGCGCCAACCCGCCGCTCGGCGTCCGCCAGGATTCCCAGCAGCGGCTTGTACGGCTCCTCGGCGGCAAGGCCGTCGACCATCTCGTC
>JBFJYU010000210.1:0-6032 GCA_041622435.1 Thermoplasmatota archaeon
CGAGACTGACGGCGCCAGCGCCCTTGTGCGAGCCTCGTGCGACGAGCCTGTGCAGGCCCGCGCCCAGGTTGACCCGGAAGCGCGTGTGGTGGACGCCCGCATGTTCCGAGGCGGATCGTACGTCGAGACCGTGTTTGGCCCATCCCTCCATCAGGGCACAGAGGAGTTGACCACCATTGGTCCCAAGACGGAACTTGAGTTCACCACGCGCAACGTGGACGGCCACATCGGCGTGTCCGGTGCGTTCGAAGACAAGATCACGTTTGCCAGCGACCCTGCCAACCCGCTTGGTGGCGGCGCCGAGTTCCATCGCCTGGAGGGCCCGTCGGGCAATCTGACACTTGCCTGGGACTTCCAGGGACTGGCGCTGTCCTACGGTGGCGGTGCCCTCTGGTCCTGGGAACCATCGGAGCCGGTCATCGTCGAACCGTCCGCGTGGCCCTGGGACTAGCACGGGTGACGCGGACCGCCACCTAAATCCGCGCCGCGCCGCTGTACGGCTCCGGTCGCCGTGATCGAGCGCCGCAACATTAGCCTGAACCTCAACGTCAGGGGATTGCAGCATTCCCCTACGCTGGCGGTGCAGCAGAAGATCCGTGAATTGCAGGCGGCAGGCCAGGCAGTGCATAACTTCGGCCTCGGCCAATCGCCCTTTCCGGTTCCCGCCAGCGTCGTGGAGCACCTGCGGCTGCACGCGGCCCGCAAGGAGTACCTCCCAGTGGAGGGCTTGCCGGAGTTGCGCGCGGCGGTGGCCGATTACCACGCCCGTGGTGGCCGGCTGCACGTTGAGCCCTCCCAGGTTCTCATCGGTCCCGGCTCGAAGGAGCTGCTCTTCCTGTTGCAGTTGTGTTTCTACGGCCAGATCCTGGTTCCGTCCCCGTGCTGGGTCAGCTACCGGCCGCAAGCCGAGATCATCGGCCGGCACGTGCAGTTGATCGAGACGCGGCGCCGCGACGGCTGGAAGATCAACCCCGAGCAACTGGCCCAGGCGCTGGAGCGGCAGGAGGACCGTTACCGGCCGCGCCTGTTCGTCCTCAATTATCCGGGCAACCCAACCGGAATCACGTATTCTGACAGTGAACTGCGAGCCTTGGCCGCCGTGGCTCGGGAGTACGAGGTGCTCGTTCTATCCGATGAGATCTACGGCGGGCTGCACTTTGGCGGCGGCCACCGGTCGGTGGCTGAGCACTACCCGGAGGGAACCATCATCCTTGATGGCATCAGCAAGTGGTGTGGCGCGGGCGGCTGGCGGCTGGGCACGTTCACGTTTCCACGCGAACTGGATTGGCTCAAGGACACGATGGCGGCGGTCGCCAGCGAGACGTACACGACGGTGTCGGCGCCCATTCAATACGCGGCGGTGAAGGCGTTCCAGGGGGGCCCGGACATCGAACAGTACCTGGCGCACGCACGGCGAATCCTGGAAGCGCTGGGCACGCACGCCTGGACGCGGCTCCGGGACGCTGGCGTCGGCGTGGCCCGGCCGCAGGGAGCATTCTACCTGTTTCCGGACTTCCGCCCGGTGGCCAGCGCGCTGCGTCGCCGCAAGATTCGCTCCAGCCTGGATTTGTGCACGACGCTGCTGGACGAGGCGCGCACGGCGCTGCTGCCGGGCTCGGCGTTCAACCGGCCAGCGACCGAACTCACGGCGCGCATGGCTTACGTGGACTTCGACGGCGGCGCGGCGCTGGATGCGAGCGCGCAGGTGGGATTGGACCACAGGCTGCCGGACCCGTTTTTGGCCGAGAACTGCCCGCGCGTCCTCGCGGGAATCGATGCGCTGGTGAAGTGGGTGGCGGCGTGAGGGGCGCCCCCGCGGCTGGCGCGCCCCGGGAGTGAACCTTCGTGCAGCCTTGGCTAGCATGGCTCCTTGGGGCCGTTTTGGTGGCCGCTGGGGCCGTCGTCTGGATCCGCGTGCGTTGGCGCCGGCGCGGCCGGCCACGGCCGACGGCGCCCAAGGGCCGGCCGTACCCGACGGCTGCGGGCATCTGGGTGCGCAGCTACGGTGAACAAAGAGTCGCCAACGCGCTGGCGGCGCGCGGCCTCTCGTTCGAGTACGAGCCCCATGTGCTGCGGTATCGGCCGGATTTTCGCGTCGGCACCCGGGTTTTGATCGAGTACTGGGGCGGCGCCGCCCATCGGACGTATGAGGAGCAAATGCTGCGCAAGATCGCCGCCTACGAGGAGGCGGGCTGGGTCGTGATCAGCATTTTTCCCGCCCACCTGCACGAGTTGGGGCGAGTGCTGGACCGGCAACTGGCTGCGGCGGGCATCACGTGGTGACCGGGGGCGCGGCACGCACCGCCAGGCTGGGGGCCTCCATGGCCTCCGGAATCGGGAGCCCCATGAGGTCCAGGAGCGTGGGCGCGACGTTGCACAGGGCCCCGCCTTCGCGCAGCGTGACGCCGGATCCGGCGTTGACGGCGATGAGGGGACTCGGCAGCATCGAGTGGGCGGTCAGCCGATCGCCCGCGCCGCCGTCGGGCGCCACGCGGCACATCTCCTCGCAGTTGCCGTGGTCGCTGGTGATGAGCGTCACGAACCCACACGCCGTCGCGGTTGCGGTGATCCGGTTCAGGCACTCGTCGAGGGCCTCGACGGCCTTGATCCCGGCGGCCAAGTTGCCCGTGTGTCCAACCATGTCGCCATTGGCGAAGTTGACGACGACTAGGTCAAAGCCGCCGGTCCCGATGGCCTGGAGAACAGCGTCAGCCACCTCGTAGGCGTTCATCTCAGGCTGCAGGTCGTACGTGGCAACCTGGGGGCTGGGAATCATTTTCCGCTCTTCGCCCGGGAAGGGCTCCTCGCGGCCACCGTTCATGAAGTAGGTCACGTGGGCGTACTTCTCCGTCTCCGCCGTGCGAAACTGCGTCAGGCCGAGGCCGCTGACGTGCTCACCCAGCGTCTGGGTCGGGCGCTGGGGCGGATACGCCACCCGCAGGCCGGGGAATTGCAGGAATTCGTCGTCGTACTGGGTCGTGCAAACCCACAACACGTCGGCGGGAGCGGCGCATTCGAACGCCTCAAAGTCCGGTTGCTTGAACGCGCGCGTCATCTGACGACTCCGGTCGGGGCGGAAGTTGAGCCAGATCACGGCGTCGCCCGGCCGCACGACCCCGTCCGGGTCGATGGACACGGGTTCGATGAATTCGTCGTCCTGCCCCGCCGCGTAAGCCGCCGCGAACGCTTCCGCCGGAGAAGCCTCCTGGCCGCCGGCGCCGTCGGCGTAGAGCCGGTACGCTTTCTCCACGCGGTCCCAGCGCCGATCGCGGTCCATGGCGAAGTACCGCCCAACCAGGTCCGCCACCCTGCCCACCCCGGCCTCGGCGATCTGCGCCTCCAAAGTCGCCATGAAGCCGGCGCCGCTGCGGGGATCCGTGTCGCGCCCGTCCCCGATGGGGTGAACGTACACGTCCCGCAAGCCGGCCGCGGCTGCGGCGCGCAGCGCCGCGCCGAAGTGCTCCTCGTGCGCGTGCACACCACCCGGCCCCAGGAGTCCCATCAGGTGAAGCCGGCTGCCGCGGTCGCGCACATGCGCAAACGCCGCCTGGTACGCCTCGTTGGCCGCAAACGAGCCATCCTCAATGGCCTTGTTGATGCGCAGGAAATCCTGGTACAGCACCCGGCCCGCGCCGATGTTCAGGTGGCCCACCTCGGAGTTGCCCATCTGGCCGTCCGGCAACCCCACGTGGTGCTGGTTGTTGTCGATGTCCACCATCGGGCAAACCGCCCGCAGGGCATCAAGGCACGGCGTGCGGGCCAACTCCACGGCGTTGCATGGATGACCCGGCTCGCCGAACGCAAAGCCGTCAAGAATCACAAGCAGACCAGGCCGGTGGGGCTGCACGCTGCCGCCCAGCCAGGATATCATGTTAAAAGTGCAGGTCCAGAGGACCCCGCCCGCCCCCGGGCAAAAATGGGGGGTGCCGTCGAAACGGAGGAACCGACGGCGCGGTCGGACCCGGGGGCAGGCGAGGTGTAGGTTGGTTGCTGGTTGATGCCAGGGCATGTGGCGCGAACGCCCGCCTGCCTCGGCATTTACTGCAAACAACTCCCCCTTATTAAACGAATGCGAACCAGATGGTTTCAGATGAAGGAACCTTGCTGCAACCGCAGTTGGCAGGGTTGCAACTATCCATCTTGAAGAAACAACAAAAAGAAACCGTGGAAAAATGGGGGGAGAGGATAAGGCAAACTCCGCGGGGTTACGCGGGGCCCTTGGGCGAGGTCTGGCAGCGCTCGTTGCCGAGCTGGGGGCTCTGGAGCGTGCCCTTGTAGCAGACCTGCACATCGCCGGCGTGAACCTCGAGGTAGTCGTCGCGGTCGACGCCATCCGCCGAATCCGGCTGCTTGCACTGGTTCGGGCGGTCGGCCGTGTTCGCGCCGAAGAGGACCAACGCGTTGGCGATGCTGATGGCCTCGTCGGCCGTGAGCAGGTCCTGCTCATCCGCGCTGACTTCGACGCGGCCCTGGCCGCCTTCGGTACCGTCAGCATTGTAGCATTCGCCGGAAAGGCCGACACCGTCGGCCGTCACGGGCATCGAGAGCATCGCGAGCGCGATTAGTCCTACCAAAACCTTAGCTAGGTGACTCATGAAGAATACAACCTCCAACCACTGCCAAATTGCAGAACATATTTAGCCAATTCGGCGCGCCCATGGACGGGTTCAGGGCGACGGCGTCTGGTCAACCCCCACGCCGCCAACAGGAGGGAGGACCACCTCTCGCATGTGGCCATATGTGGGCCCCTGTGGGCCCAATTGTGAACGAAACAAAACAATGCGATCAATGATTCCCTCGGCCAGCACCTTGCCCCGGTGCGCGTCGATCCAGTCGCGCAGGTCCCGCGGGGGCTGGAACCGAGCGAGTGTCACATGGGGGACGAACCGGCGCTTGTCGGGCGGCTGGCCGAAGGCGCGGGTCGCGTCTACCACGCGTGCGGCGATGTCGTCGAGTCCGGGAGCGTCACTGCCGGCCCACGCGACCCTGGCGGCCGACGGTTTTGGAAAGGCGCCGGCACCCTCCAGGCGCACCGGCACCGCAGCGACCCCTGCGAGCGCCGTGGCCGAGGCGTCCCCGACGGCGCCGGCCTGATCGTCATCGACATCCCCGAGGAAGCGCAGCGTCACGTGCCATGTGCCGTCGGGCACCAGGCGAGCCCCAGGGTGCCGGTTCTTGAGATCCAAGGCGAGTTGGCGCAGCGCCTCGCCGCCGGGCACGGGCGCCGCCACGAACAGGCGCACCGCAAGCCATCCGCGCGGCAGTGTATAGACGCCCCGGCAGCGGCAGATGCACCTAGCGCAGGCGCAGGTTGGGGAGTGCCTTGTGGACGTCGCAGCAGGCCTCGGCCGCCGCCACGTGTCGCTGCAACTCGAGGGCGAGGGGCTTGTCGTCCAGTTGCTCCAGGTACGGTTCCGCCTGGACCAGACGCGCCTTGGCACCGGCCCAATTTTCACGACTGGCGTGAAGGTGAGCGCTGGCCACCATCACGAGCGAGCGAGCCATCGGGTCGTCGCGTTTTTTACAGCGCCTGTGCAGTTTTTCGTCACGGGCGGCATCATAATAACGGCCTTCCTGGAAAGCGACCCGGAAACCCCGCGTGGGACCACGCATGCAAAACAAAAAACACAGGCTTACGAAACTTTGTCGTATCCCCAAGATAGCGGCACCATGAATTGCATAAGAGACAACTATTTGAAATTAGATAATATAGTAGCGTTGGCGGGTTTTGCCGGTTAGCCTGCACCCCTTATCCATCCGGCTCGGGCGACCGTGGCGTGGCCCCCGCTGCGCCCGCACGAAAAGTGCCCCGCCCGGTGCCCTGAACGAGGGGCTCCGCCCCGCGAGGCACTGCGCGCCTCCCGGTCCGCTCGCCACCGCCTCGCTCGCCAGCGGCAACAGCCCCCGGCGCCCTTGAACCCCGAGCCTCGCTCCGCTCGGCAAAAGAAGTAGCCCCGCCCGGTGCCCTGAACGAGGGGCTCCGCCCCTTCGAACCCCGAGCCTCGCTCCGCTCGGCAAAACAAGTAGCCCCG
>JBFJYU010000211.1:0-5927 GCA_041622435.1 Thermoplasmatota archaeon
ACCAGGGCCAGCCGGATGTTGTCGAATTGGAGCGTCGCCCAGGTCTCGTCCTGGTAGGCCACCTCGCAGTCAAAGTGCTCGGTGTACCAGTCCACGGCGGCGGCCACATCGGTTACCGGCAGGGCCACGTGGTCAAGTCGGTCGGGTTTCATGCACCCCTCTTGGCGCCCGCCGCCTGTTCAGGTTGTCGCTCTACCCAGCGGGTGAGGGGCGCGTCCCCCTGGGGGCCCGGTACTTGAGCAAGTACCGCTCGCACTCCACCTTCTTGCGCGTGTTGGGGCTGCGCATGCAGCGCACCTTGCCGAAGACCTCCCGCTCCTGCCAGGGCCGGTCGAAGCGCCCGAACACCCAGGCGATGCCGGCGACACTGTTGGGGTCGCGGCCGTCAAGGGCCCAGCGGTCGTTGAGTCGCAGGAGAATCCGCCAGGCGTCACGGGGGTGGGGCGTCCACTCCAGCACCCGTTTGCCCCACAGCATGCGCAGGTAGTTGTGCAGCTCGCCGTCCCGAACCAGTTGCCGCTGGGCGGCGTTCCACAGGTCGTCGTCGGTGCGCGCTTGCTCCAGGTCCTCCTCGTCGTACACGTGCCGCTGGTCCTGGGCGTGCGCCTCCAGGGTCGCCCGGGCCCACTCTGGCAGGGTCTCGTAGCGCTCGTTGCCAGGGTTGTGGCGTGCATCGTGGAAAGCCAGTTCACGCCAGGTGACGAGTTGCTCCAGGAACGCCTCCGCCCCCTCGCCAACGCCCCACCAGCCACGCCGGCCATCGGGCCTTTCGCGGACCTTGGACGGGTTCCACTTCTCCCGCCCCAGGACGGCGGCGGCGATCTGGTGCGCGCCAACGTGGCCGAAGTGCAGGTAGCCGGACAGGTGGCTGGTGCCGTTTCGATCCGGGTGCCGGGCGGCCTCGTGGTAGTCGTCTAGGTCGTCCTTCAGGAAGGCTCGTAGCCGCGTGGCACCGGCGGCGGGCCCGCCGGAACGGCTTGCGGGGGGCACGTCGTGGTCGATGGCCAAGTCCGCGAACCGCCCCGCCAGCAGTTCCCCGTCCGTCGGCCAATGCGTCGCCACGTCGCCGGGCAGATCGTCCAGGGTCGGCAGGTCGGCGTCGGCCAGGGGGTCGGCGTCGGGAAAGCTCAGGTGTTCGGGCAACTGCTTCTGGAGGATGCGGCGAAAGGCCATCGCCGTCTTGGGAACGGCCTCGGTGGACGACAACGGCAAGAGGCCGTTGCCGTCCACCAGTTCCATGCGAACCGGAAGGCGAGCCGCCGCAGCGACCATGCGGGGCAGGAAGAAGCCCGGGTAGTCGTCGCCCACCACGAGTGCCGCGTCCTTGGCGAGGGCGGCGAGCAGCCCCTTGCCGGCGCCGCGGCGCCCCTCGATGTAGGCGTGGTAGGTGGCCGGGCGGGAGCGCAACGCGGCCCTGTTGTCGCGCATGCCGGAGGCCACGAAGGCATGGAACCGGTCGCTGGCGTACGGGTAGTCGCAGCGCAGCGCCTCCAGGATGATGAGGGGTCGATCGAGTTCCGTCGCCTTCGCCGCGGCGTGCTGGAGGCCCCAGTTGTGCGAGGTGCGCCGGGCAGCCGTCATCCAGTACACCACGGGGCCGCGCCCCGTTTCCGCTGGGCGGTCATTGACGATGCGCACCCGGGCGGCGGGAGCCGGGGCCGGCCCGCGTTTCATCAGGTTTCCGGGTGGAGGGCCTGGTGCAACGCCGCCGGGAGTTCCGGGTACTGGAACTTGAAGCCGTTGCGGCCAACGCGTCCGGCGTCCACGTGCTGGCCCCAGAGCAGCAGCTCCTTGCCCATGTTGCCAAACATCGCCTTGACGGCAAATGCCGGCAGCGGCATGAACGCGGGCCGACTAAGCTCCTTGCCCAGCGCCTTCATGAAGTCCCGGTTGCGAACCGGATTCGGCGCCACGGCGTTGACCCGTCCCTCGATCGATTCGCGGGTGATCATGTGCTCCAGCAGCGCCGTCAGGTCGTCAAGGGCGATCCAGCTCATCCACTGGCGGCCCGAGCCGACGGGGCCAGCCAGCCCCATGCGCGCCGGCGGCAGCATCTGCTTGAGCGCGCCCCCATCCTTCGACAAAACGATGCCGAAGCGAGGGTGAACGACCCGGATGCCGGCCTTGCGCGCCGGGTCGGCGGCGTGCTCCCAGGCCGCGCACACCGACGCCAGGAACCCATTGCCCTGCGGCGCGTTCTCGGCGAACACGTCATCGTCGCCGTTGCCGTAGAAACCGATGGCGCTCGCGCTGATCAGAACGCTTGGCGGGTGTTCGAGGCGCGCGAGCGCTTCCGACAACACGAGCGTACCCCGCACGCGGCTCGTCCGGATGCGGTCCTGGGCCTCGGCGGACCAGCGCTGGTTGATGCTCTCGCCGGCCAGGTGGATCACCGCGTGGACGCCTTCGAGGGCCGCGGCGTCCACGTCGCCCGCGACCGGGTCCCAGTGGATCTCGCCGGCCGCGGCCTCGCGCCGAACCATGGGCAGCACCTCCCAGCCGTTGCCCTCCAACCTGGCCTTGAGAGCGCTTCCGATCAATCCACTCGCCCCGGTCATCGCGACGCGCCGTCCGGCCATGGCCCCCTGACCCCCCGAGTCATTGAAGGCCCTTGTCTTGGGGCCGCACGGGTCCCTTCGCCAACGTTTAGGCACAGCGCGGCCATCGACGGTCGTGCGCCTGATCTGGCTCGTCGCTTGCGGACTCCTGCTTCTCGTGGCGCCCGCGCACGCCCAGGGCCCGCCCGCCTGCGCCGATGTCGATGTCACGGTCGACGCCGGCGACGGGCAGCTCTCCGTCGAGCAGCCCAGCCGCTTTGCTGTCACCGTCGCCAACGGGGGCCAGGCGACCGGAACCCCCATCGACCAGCCGGCGAACGTCGAGTTGACCGTGGCGGGGCTGCCGGACGGCTGGACCGCCAGCTTCGAGGACGCAACACTCCAGGTGCTCCCCGGAACCAGTGAGGAAACCATGCTGATCGTGGCGCTGTCGACGGCGGCGGCGGCCACGGCGGCGGAATTGACCGTGCGGGCAACGCTGAGCTACGGTCTGCCGGAACTCATCGGCGGCCCCACCGGGTGCACGGCCACGTCAACGACGAGCCTGATCGTCACCCAGGACGAGACGTTCACGCGTCAGGTTTTGGAGACGGTGGGCGCCTGGATTTACGTCCTCGCCGGCGCCCTAGTCGTGGCGGTGCTCATGGCCACCAAACTCACCGTGGACGCCCGCCGCACGGCGGTGTCGCTGACGGCCGACCTGTCGCTGGTTCGGTTGCCCGCCGGCGCGCGGGGGACCATTCCCGTCCAGGTCGAGAACGTGTCGCGCCGCCACGATCGGGTCGGGTTCCACCTGTCCGTCGTCCCGGAGGGCTGGAAGGCCATCCTGCCCCTCACGGAAGTGGAGTTGGCGCCGGGTGAGGTGCATCAGTTGTTCCTGCAAGTCAACACGCCGAGCGACGCCCAGCCCGGCGACCTCAAGGCCATCACCATGATTGCCACGAGCCGCGTGGCGCCCCGGCGGCCGTCGAGCGCGGTCGTGGAAATCCAGGTTGACCCCGACGCTCCCGGCCACCGCGTCCCAACGGTCAGCCCCGGAGCGCCCGAGTAGGCCTAGGCGGTGCGCGCCGCAGGCGCAGCCGGCTGGGCGGGCAGGGCATCCAGGATGGCCACGACGAGCACGATCGCGACGTAGGCGAGCCCCGCACCGGTGAGTGCGGCGGGCCAGTTGGCCGCCACGGGTGCTGCCAGCAGCACGCTGCCCAGCGCGCGGGCGGGGGATTCGTTCCAGGCCGGCAGGTGCAGGAGGGCGCCGGCGGCCGCCAACAGGATCAGTAGCGCGCGCACGCCGACGTTTTGGGCCACGCCCCCGGTCAGCGCAAAGACCAAAAGAAGCACCGCGCCCGCCGTGGCAATCGAAAACGGAATCCAGGCGCGGTGCGCGGGGGCCATGGTCACCCGATGGCCGCGGGGGCCATTGAGGGTTTCGCCGGCGGCAACGCGGCAGTTTCGGATGCCTCCCGCAAAACGGCAAGAACTGGTCCCCCGGCTCCTGGGTGTGGCAGCCCGCGCACCCGACGACACCCGCCACCCGCTGCTGTCCAAGGCGCGGGCGCCCGGCCAAGTCCACATCGACGCCCTGGCGGCGGGGCCGGGCCGGGACCACTACGGCCGGGTCGAGGTGCGGGAGGTCGTGGCGCGCACGGCTCTGAGTGACTTCACGCAGGGCGGCCGGACGACGGGCGAGGCGTGGAGCCTGAACCCGTACGCCGGCTGCCAGCACCAGTGTTCCTACTGTTACGTCCCCGACACGATCCACGCCGAGCGCTGGCGCTGGGGTACCTACGTGATCGCCAAGACCAACCTGCCGACCCTGCTGGTGCGGGAACTGCGGCGCAAGCCCCGCCTGACGACGTACATCTCGACAGGCACCGACCCTTACCAGCCGGTGGAGGAGGAGCGCGGCATCACGCGGGCATGCCTGGAAGTGCTGGCGCGGCGCGACTGGCCGGTTGACATCCTGACCCGGGGCCCGCTGGTGACCCGCGACATCGACATCCTGTCGCGCTTCAGCCAACTGCGCGTGGGGCTGTCGATTCCCACCCTGGACGACGGCTTGCGGCGCCTGCTCGAGCCGGCCGCACCACCCATTCCGGCCCGCCTGGCAGCGCTGCGCCAGTTGGCCGACGCGGGACTGACGGTGTACGCCAACTACTGTCCGGCCTACCCGTTCACCGAAGGCATCACGCCCGCCGACCTCGCCGAGGCGTTCGCCGAGGCCGGCGCCCAATGGGTCAACACGAGCCACTGGCGCTACCTGGACTCGGTGCTCGCGCCGGTCGCCAGCCGCCTGCGGGGCACGCCCTACGAGGACCTGGTGCCCTTCATCGCCGATGGCACCCGCCAGCGGCGCCGCCACCGCACGCTGAAGGTGGCTTTCGAGCGCGCCGGACTGCCCCTCCACACGGGTTTCTTCAACCCGCCCATGGGCGCCGCACGGCCCGCGGCTGCCGGCGAGACGCTCCCGCAAACGCCCAAGTAGCCGGGCGGCTGGGCCGCAACGATGCGAGCAATCCTGATTCTGCTGGTGGCCTCCGGCCTGTCCTTGTCCGGGTGCCTGGACGACGCGAACGACGGCAGCGATCTGGGCGCGGCCAGCGAAGGCACGATCCGGTTCATCGACTGGCACGGCCACATCGGCCACGCGGCGGTCGTCTGCCCGGCGGGCTTCACGTGCCTCGGCAACGGCCTGGCGCTTGAGGATGCGTGGGAGACCGCCATGGACCTGACCGGCATCATCAGCCTCGATCTCGAGATGACCTGGCAGGGCGACGCCGTCAACGGCGGCGAGATGGCATTCGGGCTGGCCAGCAGCTGCGACGGCGGATGCGATTTCGTGGACTACGCCGTCGGCACCTCGCCGCTCACGCTCAACCTGACCCAATTGGACCCTGCCATGTCGTACATCCTGGTCGCATGGCACCCGGGTGGGCAGGAGGCTAACCTCTACTACCAATACGGCACGGAGCGCGACTTCCACGTTGCCGGAACCATGGCCGGCCCTGCCACCGTCACGGACGCCTGAACACCCCTCGAAGGCTCTCCCGAACAACCCGTTGGCCGCCCAGCCTGGGCGTTCGGCGCGTGCGCGCCATTTGCACCTCCTCGAACCGCGCCCCGGCCGCCACGGCGCGCAGTTCAGCCTCGTCGCTGAAATGGGTCCGGCGACCGTCGGCCAGCTCGCGCATACCCGCCTCGCCCCCCACGGGCTGCCCCTGCCCAGCGCGCAGGTCTTCCGGCGTCAGCCGTTCCACCACCCAGTGACCGCCCGGCCGCAGCACCCGCCACGCCTCGGCTGCCGCCGCGGCCCGGCCGGCCGCGCCCAGATGGCCGGTGCAGTGGATGTCCAACACGAGCGAGAAGGAGCCG
>JBFJYU010000212.1:0-5917 GCA_041622435.1 Thermoplasmatota archaeon
CCTTGCGATGCCCGGACAACCCCGAAGGCGAAGCCAAGGGGATGACCTGGGCCTGACCGAGGGCTCCGAAGGAGCCCTTGCGATGCCCGGGCACCCCCGGAGGCGAAGCCGAACGGAGTTGGCCGGGCCGACCGAGCCCCCCAAGACCATGGCCGCGCACGAAGGGCCGACGCCAGGGACCGCGCAACTCCCCATGGCCGCCCCGCGACCCCATTCGTCCCGGTTCGAAACCGACGAGGAGGCCGATGTGGCGGACATCCGCGGACTCTTCGACGACCCGGCGTGGCGGCCCGACTACCTGAAAATCTACCCGACGCTCGTCGTCCAGGAGGGCGAGACCCCCCTGAAGCGCTGGTGGCAGGAGGGCCGCTACACGCCCTACGACACGGCGACCGCGGCCCGCGTCGTGGCGGCCGCCAAGCCCCATGTCGCCGAGTACTGCCGCATCCAGCGCATCGACCGCGACATCCCAACCACCCACGTCGAAGCCGGCGTCCTGAACAGCAACCTGCGCCAGATGGCCCAGGCCTTGTTGCAGGAGAAGGGCCAGTCGTGCCGGTGCCTGCGCTGCCGGGAAGTTGGCCAGCGCGTGCGCGCCGGCGCCCAAGTTGACCCCGAACGCCTGGTCTTGGTGCGCCGCGATTACAAGGCCAGCGGCGGGTTGGAGGTCTTCCTGAGCTTTGAGGACCCGGAAGCCGACGCGGTGGCGGCCTACCTGCGTCTGCGTCGCGCGTCCAGCGAGGCCCACCGCGGCGAGGCAGCCGGCCACGGCATGGGCCCGACGGCGCTGGTGCGCGAGGTCAAGGTGCCAGGCACTGCCCAGCCACTGGGAGCCCACGGCCAGGACGGCGCCACGTGGCAGCACCGCGGCCTCGGCCGCCGCCTGCTGAGCGAGGCCGAACGCATCGCTGGCTCCGAGTGGGGGTGCCAGCGCGTGCTGATCATGGCCGGCGTCGGCGTGCGCGGGTACTACCGGGACCGGGGATACGCCAACGCCGGGCCTTACGTCGCCCGCGACCTGCCCGGCAGCGCCTAGGCCGGACCGGCAACGCCGCCGCAACCCCCAGCCGGCTCAGGAGGGGCCCACCCACGCCCCGGTGCGCTGCCTTTTACCTCTGCTTCCCCTACCACGGTGCGCAAGGGATGCCTATGACAACCCGCAGTATCTTCCACCTCGAAAAGTACCCCTTCTTCCTCAACCGCGTGCTGGAGCTCAACCGGCTCTACAACCCGGAGGACCCACTGCACGCTCCGCTGGAACTCACCGGCGATGCGTGGCACGAGTTCGCCACCAAAGCCGACGGCGCGGCCCCGGACAGCCCTGAGGGGCGGGCCGTGGTCGCTCGCAAGTGCCTGTACAGCCTGCACGCCAACTTCCCCAACGGCTCGCCCGTTCACGAACAGATGGCGTACCTGGTTCGCGGCTTCACGGGCATGCGCCTGTTCAACGAGGCCAACTTTCGCACCGGCTGGGACTACGCGATGGAGACCGCCATGCACAACCGCTTCGAGTTGATGGCAAACGATGAGGACCGAATGGAATTGGCCAACGAGGTCTTCGACCGTTGCACCCAGACTTACGGCGACTTCCTTGAGAAGCGGCTCCTGCTGGAGCGCGATGACGTGTTCAACTACGCCGCCGAGTGGTTCCACCACCGCATGGCCTAGGCCGACCACGCCCCACGTGCTTCCGACGACGGGGCAGCAGCCACCGTTCGGCAAGCCTTACAACCGACCCGCCGGGTCGTTTGCCTGTGAGCAAGCCGAAACTGGGCCCGGACACCCGCGTGCAACGCACGGAAGGTCACCTGGCCAGTGCGGTGGGAGAGGACACTGTCGTTCTGCACGGTGACACGGGCATTTATTATGGAATCCACGGCGTTGGAAGTCTCATCTGGCAGGTCATCGCCGCGCCGGCCACCGTCGCGGAGATTGTTGCCCGCGTGGTTGCGGAATTCGATGTCGACGCGGCTCTTGCCAAGAGCGACGTCCTTGCGTTCCTAGCCGACCTCGTTGGGGCGGACCTGGTACGCATCCTGGACTCATGAAACTGCGTCGCTTCCTGCGCCTCGCACCACAACGCCGCAGACTCCTGGTGGAGGCGGCCGCGGGACTGTTGTGGACCGCAGCCCGACTGCGCCGCTCAAACGCCCCTGCCATGGCAGAGCTCCGGCGTTCCAAGGGCGTCGAGGAGAACGGTGAATGGGCAGCGGCGTGGCCCGTCGCGTGGGCGGTTCGCGGCGCGGCCCGCCACCTGCCCGGCAAGCCAACGTGCCTCCCCCAGGCCATCGTGGCGCAAACCATGCTTCGGCGGCGAGCCATGGCTGGAACGCTCCACATCGGCGCCGTGTTGGAGGACGACGGCCGCCTCGCCGCTCACGCCTGGATCGAGTTGGACGGGCGCGTTTTGATTGGTGACCTTCCGGACCTGGACCGTTTCATTCCGCTGCGGGCGGAACCAGCCGGGGGCGGCGCGTGAGTGCCATCGCGGGCGTCGTTCACCTAGACGGCTCCCGTGCCGACGGCGACGTGGAGGCGATGCTGAACGCCATGGGCCACCGCTGGCCCGATGGCAGCGCGATCGTTGAGGACGGTCCCGCCATTTTCGGCTTTGGCCTGATGGCCACGACCCCCGAGGCGGCGCGGGAGCGGCTGCCCATGCAGCAGTCATGGCTCGTCACGGCGGACGCGCGCGTGGACAATCGCGCCGAAATGCTTGGCGCGTTGGGCCTGACCGCGTCGGCTCCCGATGGGGATGTGGTGGCTGCGGCGGTGGAGCGGTGGAGCCTGGACGCCGCCGACCGCCTGATCGGTGATTTCGCATGGGCCGCGTGGGATGAGCGCCGGGGCCGGCTGATGCTGGCGCGGGACTTCCTTGGCTTGCGGCCGCTTTATTACGTTCAGGACGGCGCCCGCGTGGCTTTTGCCTCGGAGGTGCGGGGCTTGCTCGCCTTGCCGTGGGTTGCCCGCGATGTCGACCGGAATCGGCTGCTGGACTGGCGTACGGGCCGCTACGGCGACCGCACGAACACCCTGCTGGCAGCGGTTAAGCGGGTGCCTGCGGCGCATGTGGTCGTGTTTGCTGGCGGGGGGTCTTGGGCGCACCGCTACTGGGACCCGACGGAGATTCCAGTCAACCACGCCATGCCGCTGGACGCTGCCGTGGAGGGTGTTCGGCACCACTTCCGGGAGGCGGTGCAGGCGCGCATGCGGTGCAACCTGCCCCTGGCGGCGCACCTGAGCGGCGGATTGGACAGCAGCAGCGTCGTGGCCACCGCGCGGGACCTGGAGCCCGACAAGCGCATCGACGCCTACACGCTTGAATTCGAGGACGAGCGATTCCCTAACGAAAGCCACCACGCACAGGAGGCGGCCACCCACTCGCGCGTGGACCTGCACCGCGTGGCGAGCGACGGCCACGGACCCTGGTGGAACATCGACGAGCGCATCGAGTGGGCCGACGCGCCCCTGGTGACCCTGCATTCCAGCTACGTGATCGGCATGGTCGCCGAGGCGGGCCGGCGCGGCGCCCGGGTCATGCTGGATGGCAGCGAGGGCGACGATGTCATCGGCCACGGCGAGTACCTGCTCGTGAACCACTTGCGCGCCCTGCGGCTGCGCGCCGCCCGCCGCTACGTGCATGAAACGGCGGTGCGCTACCGGGGCACGTCGCGGCAACGCTGGCTGATGTTCGGCCTGAGGCCCATGACGCATGGATTGTGGACGCGGTGGTGGTTGCACCGGGCCCAGCAGCAGCGAGGCCCCTTTTCGAGGGAAAGCCCCGTCGGGGGCCCCGTTGGGCCGTCCCTGGCCGCCGAGGCGCAGGCCCGCATGAGGCGCCAGCAACCGCAGATGTTTCGCGCCATCCGGTCGGACGAGCGCAAACGGGCAGAGAATTTCCTCGAGCCCATCTTCGACGAAGCCTGCACGTACCTCGACCACAACTACGCCGCCATGGGCATGGAGCATCGGTCCCCCTTTTTCGACCGGCGGCTGGTCGAGTTTTGCCTGACGGTGCCGTCGCGCCACCGCCAAAGCGGCAGCCAGACGCGGTGGTACTTCCGCCGCGCCGTCGCCGACGTTCTCCCGCACGCGGTGGCCCGGCGCACGGACAAGGCGGACTTCGGCGCCGTTGCCCGGGAGGCAATGCGCCGGGACGCGCCCACGGGAGCGCAGCGCGAAGCGCTCGCCTCGTGGCGCTGCCCCGGCATGCCTGAGTTGTTCGCCCCCCACGTGGCCGCTGAGCCATCCGTGCTGCTTCGCAAGCACATCTTGCGGCGGGCGCTGGAGCGGGTTGGGGCCGCCACGTCATAACACCGGCTGACCCCAAGAAAAGGCGGGAAGGCGTGCAAAATGGCGTGACCGACCCCCACCCAAACGCCAAAAACGCTTATTACCCGGGCAGGGTTGGTGTCCATTATGGGTAAGGATTACTCGGCCCCCCGGTTGGAGCGCAAGGGAACGGTTAGCGAACTCACGCAGTCCGCTGTTGGCGCCGCCTCCGACGGCATCATCCAGCAGGCTGCCGCTGGCAGTTAGAACATCACCCTTTCTTTCTCTTCTTTTCTTCCAATTATTTATTTTTTTAGTGTTGGCCGTCCGACTGTAAATCCCATATACGGACGGTCAAGTCGCTCGTTTGAGCCCCAACGTCATGGCCTACGACGAGTCCCCTGAATACCCCCGCGTCCGAGTGGTCGATGACGCCATCATCTACTCTCCGATTGCAGGGTTGACCTACGAGATCCGCAGGGATTCCGTCGAGATTCAGGAGCAGGACCACCGCGTGCCCGGCCGCCTGGAGTTTGCGCTGGAGAACGGGGCACTGTACGGCTACCAGGAACACCTGCGTCGCCACCTGCCGCTGCACGCGTCTGGCTTCGTCCACGACGGCCTCGCGTTCGGGATCGCGGGCTTCTCGGGCTGGGGCAAATCCACGACGGCGGCGCACGTGCGAGCGCTGGGCCCCGGCTTCCTGACGGACGACATCCTGTCGATACGAAACGACGACGGTGTGCCCATGGCCCAGGCGGGGCCCCCGAAAGCGCGCCTTTGGCCCGACGCGGCGTCCAAGGTGGGACTTGATCTGGACGCGCTGACCACGGTTTACGACGACATCGACAAGCGTTTCGTGGACATCAAACCCGTCGTCCAGGAGGCGCCGCTGGGAGGCCTTTACATCTTGCAGCGCACCGATGACGACTTGTCCCTGACGGCCCTGGATCCCATGGAGGCGGTCATGGAGTTGGTGCTGCATACCTACAGCGTTCGCGTCCTTGAGCAGCGCCATGAACCGTGGCACCTCCCGTTTTGCACGGCCGTCGCGGCCGCGGTTCCCATCAAGCGGTTGCAGATCCCCGTGGGACTGGAGCACGTTGACACGGCCGCGGCCATGGTCATGGAGGACATGCGCAAAATCGGGGCTGGGCGGGAGTGACCAGCGCCGGGCGACCCGATGTCCAACTGCTTCTGAACTGCGTGCGCCTCGACGCGGCGGCCGACGGACCACCCGCTGGCATCGCCGACATCCAAGACTGGAACGCATTCCTGCTGCTCGCCAACGCCCATCGGGTGGTTGCGCCCGTTGCCGCCCGGCTCGCCGGTGCCGACGGCGTGCCGCCCGCAGCCGCAGCCGAGCTGGCCCGCATGGCCAACCAGGTCGCGGTGTGGAACCTCCATCAAACTCGGCTGTTACTGGACTTGCTGCGGGAATTCAGCGACGCCGGCGTGCGCGCGATGCCGATCAAGGGGCCCATGCTGGCCGAGCGCCTGTACGGCGGCGTGGCCGCACGCCAGTTTCGTGACCTTGACATCCTCGTTGAGCCAGAGGCGGCGCCCGCGTGCATCGCCCGGCTGGAGCAGCGCGGCTTCGAATGGACGCTGGACGTGCCGCCCGCGTGGCGCCAACGGTACCTGC
>JBFJYU010000213.1:0-5881 GCA_041622435.1 Thermoplasmatota archaeon
CGGCCAGTACGCCATGGAACTCACGACCGCGGTCCGCCACGAAATGGACCTCACCCACGTCGTGCTCACCAATGGCGAACTCGGCAAGATCACCAAAGAGCAGCGCTCCGGCCAATACGATGTGTGGCAAACCGGTCTCGTCAACCCCGACTTCGCCGCGTTCGCCCAGTTGTGCGGCGCCAAGGGCATCCGGGTTGAGGAGCCCGGCGACCTGCGCCCCGCGCTCGATGAGGCCGTCGGCCACGCCGGGCCCGCGCTGGTGGAGATCATCAGCGACGCGGAACTCGTCTGATGATCGCCGAGGTCGTGATCCTCGCGGGCCTCGCCGGGGCGGCCATTCCCGTCGGCGCCGCGGTGGGCTACCTCGACCAGACCCATCGGGAGAAACAACACGAAGACCTCCACCACGCGGTGATCGCCTTTGGCGGCGGCGTGCTTCTGGCGGCCGTCGCGCTCGTCCTGGTGCCCGGCGGGGAACACGAGGTCGGCGTCGTCGGCCTGGTCGTGGCCTTCGGCGGCGGAGCCGTGCTCGTCCTCCTCATCGATCGGGCCATCGAGCGGCGCGGCGGCGCCGCCAGCAACGCCCTCGCCATGGTGATGGACTTCGTTCCCGAAGCCATCGCGCTGGGTGCCGTGCTGGGCAGCGGCGCTCCTGGAGGAGCCCTCCTCGCCTTGCTCATCGGGCTGCAGAACCTGCCGGAGGGCTTCAACAGCTTTCGCGAATTGTGCGGCGCCGGGATCGGCAGGGGCCCCGCCCTCGCCATGCTGGCTCCGCTGGCGCTGCTTGGTCCCGCCGCCGCCGTGGCCGGGTTCTGGCTGCTCGCCGACCAGCCCGTACTCCTCGCGTACCTGTTTCTCGCCGCCGCCGGCGCCATCGTTTACCTGATTTTTCACGACCTGGCGCCCCAGGCCCTTCGGCGCGGCCACTGGCTGCCCACCATGGGGGCAGTCGCTGGATTCCTCGTCGGACTCGTCGGCGAAGCGCTCCTCGTCGACTGACTGGCCTTTGCGCCCCGCGTCGTCGTCGCCCGCCGGGCCCTCGACGGCAATCGTCAAGTTCCATGGGTCGCGTGCCTCGCCATGTTCCTCATGCAACCCCGCCGCCCGATCATCGCAATTGTTTGCCTCATGCCGCTTCTTGCCGGTTGCACGTCTGATGCGGACGACGCCGACGGGGTGAACCTCATCACGGATCCCAGCGACTTCAGCTATCTCAACGACACCCGCCCCGACCAGCGGGCCCACCTTCACGACTACTGGCGCGGCGCCCAGATGATCCAGGTGTTGGAGAAGACCGTCCACCCCGGCACGGAGTGCATCACGAGCACGGGCTGCATCGCGGCCCGCTTTTCGCCCGACGAAGGCGTCATCATCCCGCTGGGCACGGCGCGCGTCGAAATGCTCATCGAATGGCAGGACTCGCCGCAGTCCCTCTATGAACGGCCGGAACTGCTGGTGCAAACCGCCGCCGACCGCGACTATCGCTCCCTCGGTGAGGTCGCCAGCGGCGACCTGGTGGTGCTGGAAGTCAACAACACCCAGAACGACATCCCCCACCAGCGCCTGTCGGCGTGGCGCTTCGCATGGCTCGTGAACAGCTACGAGGGCCAGTACCTGCGCACCGACGGCATGGAGGTCAGCCTGAACGTCCAGGCCCACCGCGGGCTCGACATCCCGCTCTTCCCGGGCCACCCAGATCTGTGGGGCAACCAGACCAGTCTCAACCTCATCGAGGGCCGGGAATGGTTCACCACCGCCCGCTTCATCGGCGACGGCCCGGAAGATTCAACCACCTACGGCACGGGGTCGCCACATTTCCCGTTCGCGCCGGACAACCAGACCGTTGTGCCGTTCAACGCCCGCATGATTGAGGTCGTCATGGAATATGACTGGGAAACACCGCACGGCCTCGAACTCTACTACCACGGCGCCGACACGTGGAACTGGACCCTGGCGCCCGTCGAGTCCGATGACGGCGCCGTTCGCGTCCACCGCATTCCCGTGGGCGCCGCCGGCGACTCCCCATACGCCACCCAGAGCCTGTGGGAATTCTGGCTGCGCGCCGACGACGCGGTGCCCGCTGTGGGCGACGGCGTGCACCGAGGTGCGACGGCCGTCACGGCAACGGTCCTGCGCGAGGCCTAGGAGCGTCTGCGGCGCCTGACGCCCGGCCGTATCCAAACCCTTTCCCAACGGCTGCGGCTCCCCCGCCGCATGTCGCCCTCTGTGTCGGTCCCCCCGCAAGCCGCGAAGGTTGCCACGTGGAGCGATCTGCCCGATCAGGAGCCCCGTTACGCCCTCGTGGCCAACGTGGACCTGGTCGTCGTGCGCCTCGGCGACGAGCCACGCGTGTTCTACGGCCGCTGCCTCCACCGCGGGGCGCTGATGGCCGATGGCCGCGTGGAGGGCCACAACCTGATCTGCGGCGTCCACGGCTGGGATTACCGCGTCGACACCGGGGTTTCCGAGTACAACAATTCGGAGGTCCTGCACCGGTTTGGCGCCTGGGTGGACGAGGGCGCCGACGCCGTGCTGGTCGATGAAGCGGAAGTGGCCGCGTGGCATCGGAAAAACCCGCAGCCCTTCGACCGCGCGGCGTACCTGGGCTTGTACGCGGACACGGGCGGCTCCGACGCGGAACCCTTCAACAAAATCATTCAAAAAATGGCTCGCGGCGGCATCGAAGCCGTCGGGCACCACGGCCCCGTCTCGGCGATGGGTGTGTCGCGAACGGAGCTGCCGTCGTGGGACACCCTGCAAATTTTGACGGCGCAACTGGCGCGCCAGCCCTTGCTGGACGATCACCCGATCGGCACGGACGTTGTGATCGGGCCGCGGGCCCGCAAGCCGCTGTTCCTGCAGATTCCGCTTTTCGTGTCTGACATGAGCTTTGGCGCCCTGTCCGAGGAGGCCAAGATCGCCATGGCGCGGGGCGCCGAAATGGCTGGCACCGCAATTGCCAGCGGCGAAGGCGGCATGCTCGCCGAGGAGCGGGCTGAGAATTCGCGTTACATGTACGAATTGGCCAGCGCGCGCTTCGGTTGGGATTTGGAAAAGGCGGCGGGTTGCGCGGCTTTTCATTTCAAGGGCGGCCAAGGCGCCAAAACCGGCACCGGCGGCCACCTCCCCGGTCACAAGGTCAGCGCCCGCATCGCTGAGGTCCGTGGCATCAAGCAGGGGCAAGCCGCCATCAGCCCCAGCACGTTTGCCGACCTTCACACCCCCGAGGATTTCCGCGACATCGCGGACCGCGTGCGCGACGCCGGCGGCGGCATCCCGATTGGCTTCAAACTCAGCGCGCAGCACATCGAGAAGGATATCGACTTCGCGCTGGAGGCATCTGCCGACTACATCATCCTGGACGGCCGCGGAGGCGGCACCGGAGCGGCCCCGGATTTGTTCAAAAACAACATTTCCATTCCGACGATTCCCGCGCTGGCTCGGGCGCGGCGGCACCTGGACGCTGCCGGCGCCCGCGACGTGAGCCTGGTCGCAACCGGGGGCTTGCGAACCGAGAGCGACTTCGTCAAGGCGTTGGCGCTCGGGGCGGACGCGGTCGCGGTGGCCAACAGCGCCATGCAGGCCATCGGGTGCCTGGGCATGCGCGCGTGCCACACCAACAATTGCCCCGTGGGCATCGCGACGCAGAAAGAGAGCCTGCGCGCACGCCTCGTCGTGGATGAGTCGGCGCGGCGGCTGGCGCGGTACTTCGGCACCACGGTGGACCTCATGAAGGTCCTCGCGCGGGCGTGCGGACACGACCATGTGTCCAAATTCGAGCACGGCGATCTGGTGACCTTTGACCGCGACATGCACCACCTCAGCGGCGTCGCCTACGCCGGGGTGCAGCCGTGAGGGCCATCGAAGACCTGGCAGCCTTTACCGACACGCGGCTCCAACTCCACGTCGCAGCACAGGCGGCCGGCGCGTTCGGCGCCACGTACGCTGAGGCGCATCCCCTCTGGCACCACACGGCGCTGCGCTGGGACCCAGCGGCCCGGGCTCTCCTGTCGGCGGTGGCGGACGGCACCGACCTGCGCGTGGGGCTGCGCATCGCCGACGCGACGCTGCTGGTGCTGGAGTGCCGCACCATCGTCGCCCAGCTCGAGCTCCAGGGCCACACCTGGGCCGACACCCTCGCGTGGCTCGACACGGAACTGGCCAAGCGCGGCCTCGACAAGCCGCTGGCGCTGCGGCCCGCCGAAAAGATGCCGCCCCACCCGACGGCCACAAGAGGCCGCTTCAAGCCGGACGAGGACGCCGCGCACGAATTGGCCGACTTGTACGCCGACGCCCACACGGTCTTTCAACAATGGATCGGCCGCTTCGAAGACCCAGGTCCCATCCTGGTCTGGCCCCATCACTTCGACATGGCGGTCCTCCGGGTCGTCGTCCCTGGCACCCGGGTCGACGCCGAGGATGCACGCACCATTGGCTACGGCATGACCCCCGGCGACGAGGGCACGCCGGAGCCCTACGGGTACGTCATGCCATGGCCGGCGCCCGAAAGCCCCGATGTCGCGTCCCTGCCAAGCCTCCCCGTGGGCACGTGGCAAAGGGACGGATGGTTCGGCGCTCGGCTCCTGGCGTCCGAGCACGACGGCAGCCACAAGCAACTGCTCGAATGGCTGGCGGCGGCGAACGAGGCGTGCGAGGGCATCATCGGGGTGGGCGGCCAGCGCGGTTTGTGAAGCATAGCGCCGAGTGCCAGCGCCAGCTGATGCCGCGTCTACGATCCTTCACGTGTCCCTAGCCAGGTCGTAACTTGGTGGGCAAACGTGCGAAAATCGTCTAGTCGGCCGAGAAAGCCGAGCAATCGGCCCGCGTCCACGCGCGTATAGTCGTGGACCAAGATATTGCGCAAACCCGCGACAGCCTCGAATTCACGGCCAAAATCCTGATCCAAGACACCTGCTGTCGTGAGGCCTCGCAGTACGCCGCGGTACGTGTCTGGCCGAGGGAGCCCCGCAGATGCAACCACCATCTCCCCTACATCAAGGCACGACTCGGCGGCCAGTTGGAGGTACCGTTCCAAGGCACCTCGCTGGATGGCATCGTCGATGTCGGCGTTCCTCAGACCCTCCAGGATGCCCACGTATTCTTCCAGTCGGGCCAGGCGGTCCAGAATCATCCTCGTCAAGCGAATTCACCTGCCGAGTATCGCTGCTGTGTTGCCCGCGCCCAAGCTTCGAGGTGCGGACGCACATCATGGTACGTCGACTGCACGCGCGCTTCGAACCGGACGCGCTCGTCGTCGTCGCGAGCCAGCAGGAGCCGCCCCACGACTGCCGAAAACGCGAGGGCAGGCGGCGCCTCGTCTAGGAACACCACGTCGCACTGGCGGACGCCAAAGGCATCTGCACCGATAACGGACAGGCGAGCCTGCAAGGGAAGGCGATCCGCCTCTTTCACACTGGAATCTGGCAGCACGGCCAAATCCACATCCGAAAGGGCCCCCGCGTCGCCCGTCGCCTGCGACCCAAACAGGTAGGCCAGCCGCAGCGGCTCAGCCTCCAGTTCCCGGGCCAAGCGCATGGGTGCGTCCACGGCTCCACCAATGAGCCGGCGCCTTAGAGGCTATGGGAATGCACGCTAGCGCGCTAGCGGCGGAAGTTGCGGCGCAGTGCCATGACAAGGAGGGTGAACAGGACGACGCCGAAGATGCCGACGACGATCTCGTATAGCGAATCCGCTTCGCCCAACATCTGGCTTGTCCCAAACCGTCTCGGTGCATGTCGGCCGGGTTCGCCCGCCCGTGGCGTGGGATTCCGTCATGGGCTGGCCGCAGAGCGAGGACATGCGGCGGTAGCGGTGGCTCACGTCTTCGCTTTGACGCTTGGCAGTCAACGGTGTGGGTCGGGGTGCCTAGTGTCCAGGTGAC
>JBFJYU010000214.1:0-5871 GCA_041622435.1 Thermoplasmatota archaeon
CCGACGACGCGCTTGCCGCCCTCCAGCACCTTGAGGGTGTTGCGGGCGAGGACGGTCTGGTTGAGGATGCGGCCCATGTAGCCGTGGTCGCGGCCGAAGGCGAAGACCGTGCTACCGGACTTCTTGTACGTCGTGCTGAGGCCCGGGTGGCTGGCGAAGTGCTCCAGGATCTCCTCTTCGCTGGTGGGTTGCTTGACGCGCATGTCGAAATACAGCGTGTGCATGTACTGCGTCGGGACCTTCATGGCGCTACTGAACAGCTTGAGGTCAAGGCCCTGGGTCTGGTACAGGTGCCAGACGTCGCGGGCGTGGTGGGTGCCGAATTCGCCGTCCTTGTGGGCGCCGACCTCGGGGCTGCCGATGTTCTTGTCCTCGTACACGTCGCTGCCGCGGCGAATGCAGACGAAGTTGCCCTCAACCAGGTTGTCGTCGCCGTGGCGCAGCGCGACCGCGTTGATCATGGCCGACATGTTGTGGGTGTTGCAGCTTACGATCTGGGTGAAGCGGTCCTTGGCGGGGTCGATGGAGTCCTCGTTGATCCAGCGGCAGTAGGGCTTGCCGAACCCGAACTCGCTGCCCTGGGCCATGAAGCCGCGGCCGGGGGCGTCGTACTTCTCGTAGTACTGCTGCTTGTTGGCGGCACCGACGCCGCTGGGGGTGCAGTCGATGACGACGGTGGCGCGCTCGATGGCTTCCTCCGTCTCGTACGTGACGGGCATGCCGAGGTGCTCGAAGTCGGCCTTGACGGATTCGCCGCAGGCCAGCTTGGCGCCCTTCTTGATCAGGTCCTTGATCTTCGAGCGGTCGGTGAACTGAGGGGTGCGCTTGTTGAACGTGACCTCGTCGATGCCGAGTTCCTTGGCCTTGTCGGCAAACAGGGCGATGAGGGGTTCACCGATGGTTCCGGTGCCGACGACGTGCACAATCTTCTGGGACATGGAGGTACTCCAGGGCCTCCCCGCGGGGCTGCCTGGGTGCCGCCGACTTGGGCTTCATTCTTGAACGTTGGCGGACGCGGACTGTTATCGCAAGAGGAATATGCACAGATGCGCAGACTGCCTCGTGCCCAGCCGTACCATCAGCCTCGAAGAATCGGCGTACCAGGCGCTGGCGGCGGCCAAGCAGCCGGGGGAGAGCTTCAGCCGCGTCGTGCTGAGGCTGCTGGAAGCCGACCGGCCCAAGCTCGCGAGTCTGGCGGGGCTGCTGGGCCCCGAAGCCGCGTCCGTCAAGGCCACGGTCAGTCGCCTGCGCCGCGAGGATCAGTCCAGCCAACGGGGGCCGTGATGGCCACGGCCATCGACACAGGGTTCATGCTGGACCTGCTGGCCGGGGACCCGGCCGCCGTCGCCAAGGCCAGGCACCTGGACCGGCGAGCGCTCGGCACGCGGCGCCGGGACGGAATCGTCCTGCCCGCGCCTGTATTGTACGAGGTGACGGCGGGAATCCTGTTTGCGCGCGGGGAGGAGGCGGCCGAGGCGTTTCAAGGAGTGGCGGCGGAATTGCGCCTGCTCGGTTTGGAGGCCCCGGCCCTGGTTCGCGCGGCCCGGTTGCGCGCGCAATTGCTGCGACGGGGACGGCCCAAGGCCCACACGGACGTGATGGTCGCCGGCATCGCCGCCCACGGGGGCCACGTGTTGCTCACACGCGACCAGGACTGGCACGAGCTGGGCCGAGACCTGGGCTTGCGGGTCGAGTCGTACTAGGCGAATCGCAAAAGCTCGCTCAAGCCTGGCCTCCGCGCACCTTAAGTAGGATTTCCGGCGCCTAGCTCCCAGTGAGTTCCATGCGCGCCACGATCCTTCTGGTTCTGCTCGTCGTGTCCGGGGCTGCCGCGGCCCAGACCGGCCCCGACCCCGCTTACGACGACGGACTCGACTACGCTTCCGACTACCTGGCGGCGCAAGCCGACAACGCGACGGCTAACGTGGCCGGGTACGCCGTCGGCAAGGCGACCCCCGACAACGCGACGCGCGAGGCGGCTCACGCGGCGTACATGGCGTGCTGGATCGCCGATGACCAAGGTGTTCCCGACGCCACGGGCGTGTGCGCGAATTACTACACGGCGCCGGAAGATGTGGGGCCACTCAATGACGGGGACGACGCGGATCAGGCTGATCAGGCGGTGGACGCGGCTGAGAACGTGACGGCCGACCTGAACGCGACGCTGGACGAGGTCGCCGACGCCGTCAACGACACGGTGGCCGACCCCGCTTCGGCGCCCGACCAGTTGCAGCGGATCCTGACGGCCCTGGCCGGGTTTGCCCAGCGGACGGTTGCGACCGTCGTCGCCCTCGTGACCGGCATCGCTGGCGGCATCGTGGACACGCTCACGGGCGCCGCCGGCCTGGCCGGCCTGGGCGTCGGCGCCGCAGGGCAGGGTCTGGTTGACCTCGGCGGTCTGCTCGGGGACGGCTCGCTGGCCGTCGGCGACGGCATCGCAACGGGGGCAACGGCCTCATGGGATGGCACCGCCTGGGTCGGCGGCCAGGTGGCGGATGGGGCCAGCGCGGCGGGGCGCGCCGTCGGTGACGCTGCGGGCGCCGCCGCCGGCGGGGTGGCGGACGGGGTTTCCGCGGCCGCCAAGGGCATCGGCGACGCGGTTGTCAGCGCGGTCAACGGCATCGCGGACGCGTTCGAGGGTCTCTTTGGTGGCGGCAGTCAATCCCCCGATGTGACCGACGCGGCCGATGGCGCGCTGGATGGCGTCACGGATGGCCTCGGCGCTGATGGCCTGCTTGACCCGGTGCGCGACATCGTCGACGGCTAGGGCCGCATTGTTTGAATTTTCCCACCTCAATCCTTATCTAAGAGTCGCCTTTTATCGCCTCTTAGATGATTACACAATTTAGCCTCCCAAAAACCGGTTCGCCGAGCCTCCGCGAGACCACTCCAACAGGAGAGGCAGCACTTTTTTCGGCCCGGCCCAGCGCAACCAAACCAGCCCCGGATTGGACGATGCGGCTACAAGGTTTATCTAGGCTGTGCGAGGTGAACGCTCGTGTTCGGTAAAGGCGGTAACAGACGGCTCCTCCAAACGAGGTTCACCGTCATGGCCCTGGCCGCAACGGCGGCCCTCCTCCTGCTCGCCCCCTCCCAGGCTTCCGAGTGGCCCGCAGACGCGCCCGTGCCGGACGCGCCTACCACTCCAGAACCCCCCGCAGCACCCGATGGCCCGCCCACCCCCGAGGCGCCCGGCCTCGTGTCGAACCCCAAGCTCCAGACCGACCTTCGCGAACGTTTCCAAGGCGGCGAAGGCGAGCCAGAAACCGAGTATCAGGACGACGCCGGAGCCGACGACGAACCATCGACGGCCGACGCGCTCCTGACGCAAGCCACCGACATGGCTGACATCGATGCCCAGCAGATCGTGGACGACCTCGTCCTGCAACTGCCCGACACCGACGTCAACGATGTCGAACTGCCCGAGGTGGCCGACCCGATCGTCCTCTTCGGCGGCGACCAGCAGGCCAGCTCCGCGAGCGCCACCACGCAAGCCGACTCGTCCCGCATGGTCGACTACGCCACGCCCGGAACAATCATCGCCAGCGCCGCCATCGCCACCGGCCTGCTGCTCGCCTGGGCGGCCAAGACTGGAGGCCTCGGCGCCGCATCGGTGGTCGCCGGCTCCAACCTCGCCCAGGCGGAGGCCGGCCGGCGAGTCGTGCCGTCGCCCCTGTTCACCCGCTTCCAGCGCGAAACGGTCCTCAACCACCCCAAGCGCGGCGAACTCTACCAATTGATCGCCGACCGCCCAGGCGTTTGCCTGCAAAACCTGTGCGACGAGACCGAGCTCAGCAGAACCGCCGTCACACACCACCTCAGGCTGCTGGAGAAACAACACCTCATCGTGTCCAAGCGCAACGGGCGCAGCCGCCACTACTACCAGAACGGCGGGCGCTACGGAACCGAGATGAAGCAGGCCTACGCGGTGCTCCAAAACGAGCGCAGTCAGGCGATCGCGGACTTCATCCACGGCCACCCCGGCGCGATCCAGAAGTCCATCTGCAGCCGCCTGGGCATCGACGCGAGCGTTGCCCACTGGCACGCCAAGCGCCTGGAGGAGGCGAACCTGATCCGGACAGTCCGCCAGGGACGCACGGTGGCGTACTTCCCCTCGGCGCCGCTCGAGCAGATCCGCCAGACACCGAACTAGGCAGGCCGCGCGGGCCGTCTGTTTTCCCACTCACTCTTCTTCGTCGCGCCACCGGCGCAATTCTTCTTCGAGCGCCCTCTCGTGGTGGCGCTCCGGCGGATGATGTCTGCCGGGCATCACTTTGTCCATCCCGGCTAGGACCCCCGCCGCAGCCGCCGCAACGCGACCCTGCAGGGCAAGCGACGTCTCCACGAGGCGGGCGATGCGGGCGGCCACCATACGGCTTGAGGGGCCAAGGGCGCGTTCGTCGCGGATTCGAACGACCAGGCCATAGACTCCCTGCAACGCGTAGATGGCAATACCCAGCCAGACCCCAAGAACCAGGTAGGCGGTGCGTTGGTTGGCCAGTTCGAGGACGGCCCTGCCGCCGCCGGCCTCAAAGCGCCCCAGCGCGTGTGTAACGGTTGCATGGCTGGCCGACAGGAGCACCGCCATCCAGGGGAGCACGTCGCGGCCGCCGAGCAGGAAGTGGGCGCGCTGGATCGCGGTGTACGAGACGTAGAGCCAGGTGAGGACGAGGATGAGGAAGGCAGCGACGCTGGGCACCAACAGCGAGACGTTGTGGAGTTGGCGAACGCCGTCGGCGAGCAGTGACGCCAGGAAGACGCCGTAGGCAAGCAGGTGGAGTTCGCGCAGGATGGCTTGCCGCATGGGTCGAAACGCGCGCACGACCCAGTAGAGTCCGAGCGCGGATACGCCGAGCACGCCGGCGCCGAGGGCGCCGCCGAGGCGTGGCCCGCCGAGGGGTGGGAGGATGGCGAGCACCACGGTGGCGGCCAGCAGGCCGAGGTCGGGCAAGGCGACCCAGAAGCGCCGGCGGCTGAGGAGTTCGCGGTGGATGTCGTGGACCATTTCTTCGAGGACGAAGACGACGTTGATGCCGGCCAGGACAAAGAACCCGAAGCTCACGAGGACCGCGGGCACCTGGAAATCCCGCTGTTCCAGCAGGGCGACGCCGGCGACGGCGGTGGCGACGTACAGGATGGAGACGACGCCCCAGGCGACGGCGAAGGCGCGGTTGCCCATGCGGAACTTGAGGCCGACGGCGGCGACCAGGAAGACCATCGACAGGATGGTTCCGAGCCGCGTGGCCAAGTCACTGGTGGCCGGCCATTGGACCGGCATGTAGGCGAGCACGACGAGGGCGACGGCGCCGATCCACAGCCACAGTCGCACCTCGCCCTCGCGAAACGGCTGGGTCCGCTCGGCGCCGGCGCGGCGTGCCCGCTCCATGAGCGGCGCGTGGGCACTGGCCCGATCGGCTCGGCGGGGCAACGCACCCTCCACGGACTTCCAGCTTATACGGACCGCGAAGCGGCCGGGCATGGCCCGGCGGCGCCTAGTACGTGTAGAATCCGCGCCCTGTCTTGCGCCCGAGGTGGCCGGCCTGCACCTTCTGCACGAGCAGCGGGCACGGGCGGTACTTGGGGTCCTTGAAGCCGTCGTAGAGGACGTTGAGAATCGCAAGACACGTGTCGAGCCCGATGAAGTCGGCCAGGGTGAGGGGACCCATGGGGTGGTTCATGCCGAGCTTCATGATGGCATCGATGTCCTCGGGGGTGGCGACACCTTCGTTGAGGCAGAAGATCGCCTCGTTGATCATGGGCATGAGGACCCGGTTGCTGATGAAGCCGGGGAAGTCCTTGCAGGGGTGGCATTCCTTGCCCATGTGTCGGCCGACGCCGAGGATGAGTTCGGTGGTGTCTTCGCTGGTCTCG
>JBFJYU010000215.1:0-5865 GCA_041622435.1 Thermoplasmatota archaeon
CAGATGGCGGCCATGCTGGCGTGGCCGTCGAGTTGGGGGTGCACCGAGGGCGGCCCGTCCTGCCCGAACGCCCGTTCGGGCGGTCCGGGGGGCTCGGACAGCGGTTTCGAGTACCGGGAGTTCACGCCGGCCTGAAGCGAAGCGCCGACCACGTGTCGTTGATGCTGATCTGTCGCACGGGTCGCACGCCCTTGCCTGCCAGGGCAGCCCAGAGCTTGTCCCTGTTCAGGTCGGTGCCGAGCTGGTTGGCCTTGGGGTACGCGATCCAGGCCAGCGCGTCCAACCGGGCAGCCGCCAGCGCTGCCTCCCCGTGCTCGGCGAGTTCGGCGGCCGTGGTGGCAAACACGAGGACCGCTGCCGCGTCGCTGGCCTGTTCCAGGTCAAGCTGGATGCCGGCCGGTGCGTTGAGCACACAAATAGGTTGCTCCTTGAGTTGGAGCTTGGTGGCAAGGGACATGGGGATGATGGCCCCCGCAGCGGCCCGGATCACCTGGCGTTGCTCCCCACCGTGGTAGGGCGCCATCAAGGGGCTGAGGGCACGGGGGCCGGGTGGGTCGAGCGCGCCGTGGATTTTGGGTTAACGGTCACCTGGGCGAAGCCACGGGGGTTACCTGGATTCCCGGAGGTCGATGGCCAGATACCACGCGTGGACGGCCAGAACCCAGACCACGGCCAGGGAAGCCACCAGGAGCACCAGCCCCTCGACGACGGCCGCCGGAAGCCCGGCCCCCGACCCTGCGGAGCCGATGACCGGCGCGAGGTCCAGGAGGAGCGTGAAGACCACGGCGACGATCAGGACGGAGTACAGCAGCGCCCCAGCCTGGTTCCACAGGCGTTCCAGGGTCAGTCCCTTGGCGCGGGGCGGCGGGCCGCCGGGCAGTGCCCGCAGCAGGCGGGCGAGGACGTACAGGACCGGCACCAGCGGCAGCGCAAGGGTGCGGATGCCGATGAGCATCTGCCGCCGCAGCGCCGCCTGGGCCTTCAGCGCAGGCTCCTCGACCGTGCCAAGCGGGTCCTTTCGGCGGCGAAACACGATGGTTCTCCGCTCCGCTACGGGTAGATGCCGCGCTTCTGAATGGCCGCGGCCACGCGTTTGACTGCCAGCATGTAGGCCGCCTGGCGCGTCGTGATGTCGCCCTCGCGCTCGTAGATGTCGTGCACCTGCGTGAAGGCGCGGGTCATGATCTGGTCCAGGCGCTGGTTCACCTCGTCCTCGGTCCAGAAGAACGACTGCAGGCCCTGCACCCACTCGAAGTAGCTCGCCGTCACACCGCCGGCATTGCACAAGACATCCGGGATCACGTAGACGCCGTTGTCGCGCAGGATCTTGTCCGCCTGGGGCGTCGTCGGGCCGTTGGCGCCCTCCGCGAGGATGCGGCAGCGCAGCCGCGGCGCGTTGTCCTTGTGGATCACGCCCTCCAAGGCGGCCGGGACGAGGATGTCCGTTTCGAGTTCCAGCAACTCGCGGTTGTGGATCGGCTTCGAGCCGGGGAAATCGATGACGCTACCGGTCTTCTGGACGTGCTTCATCAGTTCCGGCACGTCGAGTCCGTCGGGGTTGTGGATGCCGCCGTTGACGTCGCTGACGGCGAGGATCTTGCAGCCCATGTCGGCCAGCAGCGACCCGGCGTGGCCGCCCACGTTGCCGAAACCCTGGATGACTGCCGTGGCGCCGTTGAGCTCCATGCCGAGTTCCCTGGCCGCTTCGCGCACGCAGAACGTGATGCCGCGGCTGGTGGCCTTCTCGCGCCCCTCGGAGCCGCCGATGTCCAGCGGCTTGCCGGTGACGATGCTGGGCACAGCGTGGCCGACGTTCATGGAGTAGGTGTCCATGAACCAGGCCATCGTCTGGGCGTTGGTGTTCACGTCGGGGGCCGGGATGTC
Source organism: Thermoplasmatota archaeon (assembly GCA_041622435.1). GTDB lineage: Archaea > Thermoplasmatota > E2 > JACPAO01 > JAHFTW01 > JBFJVP01. Next base: position 1,885 of record JBFJYU010000215.1, read on the forward strand.
GATGTTCTCGCCGATGACAACCTGAATCTCGCTGAAGTAACGGCGCGCGAGCCGTTCCAGTTCGTTGTGGGTCAGGTCGCGTGGGTCGACGATGACGCCGCCCTTTGCGCCGCCGTAGGGGATGCCGACGACGGCGCACTTCCACGTCATCCACATCGCGAGGGCCTTGACCTCGTCCAGGGTGACGTTCTGGTGGAAACGGACACCGCCCTTGCCGGGGCCGCGTGCCATGGAGTGCTGTACCCGGTAGCCCGTGAAGACCCGGATGGTCCCGTTGTCCAGCCGCACCGGGATGTACACCTCCAGCGCCCGCATGGGGTGCTTGAGGATCTCGTGGATGTTGGGATCCAGCTTCATGCGCTTGGCGACGTGGCGCAGTTGTACGAGGGCCATCTCGTACGGATTCATCTGGGTGGGTGCCTCGTCGTCGACCATTGGACCGAACGGGGGAAGAGATCACCACTTAAATGCGACGGGGGGTGTGGGCAGGCGTGGTCAGTTTCGAGCCGAGCCAGTGGTCGGCGTGGATCTGGTTCCTGTACCTGTTCGCCGCGGTGTACCTGCTGGGTTTCGCCTGGTTTTTCGTGCGCTTCGAGCAGGAGGAGCGGCGCGCGCTAGCCGGGGATCGGCGGGCGCTGGAGCGTTTCAACCGGTTGCTTTCCGGTTTTCCGAATTCATTCTATGCGAAAATGCTGGGAAAACGCAAGCTTGAGGCGACGGGGCCAGGCGACGACGAGTAAGTTTCCGGCGTCGTTCCTGCTCGGGTAAAACGGGATGCGGCGGTGCCTTCCGGCGGGCCGCGTAGGTGGAGTTTCGCTGGCCGTGGGGCTCCGCAAAAACTCCACTGGAAGCGAAGCTTCGTGTGCGAAGTTACCAGTAGAAGTATTCGTGCGTGTCCGATGTGCAAGGGGGGGAGAACATGTCGCTTCCTCCGACAAATCAAATGATGGCGCTCGCGACTATTTAAGGGCTATTGACGGAGTGTTGAATGGGTTGGGGGCCAAGATCGGTTAACCCCGGCGGCTACGGATATCGGAGCCGAAATCCGTTTATCGTTGGCCAATGCCGGTGCAATCTACGGGAAAAACAATCGGTGGGCCCAGGTGCAACTGGCCCCTGGGTCGCCAACGACCATTTCCCGTGGAGTGGCCGCAGCCAAAATCGGCCTTCAACCACCTGCGGGCCGTAAATCGCCCGATCTATTGCAGCGCGATGCCGGGCTTCAACGGGTCCGCGATCGCCTTTTTCGGGTGGTCTGGCGCAGCGTCGTCGTCTGCGGCAAACACCTCAATGGCGGGCACGCCGAGCTCGTCCTGAAGGAAGCTCGCGGCGCCGCGCAGGATCGCCGCCTCATCCCCGTCCACGACGATCGTATCCTGCCACGACGCCAGTTGCTTGACCTGTCCCGGCAGCTTGCCCGCGAACTTCTGCACCGCCTTGCCCAGGCTGCGCATGGCCGGGTCCGCCATCACCTGCCCCATGAACTGCCCCATCGGGAACTTCCCATTGGCCGACGCGTTATCGATCTCGATAGCCATCTCCAACAGACTCCGCTTCCACGCGGGCGTCGTGAAGACGGTCAGCTTGGACGGCGCCTCGATGCCAGCCAGCTTCATGATCGTCTTCGCGTCGTCCATGAACGACTTGAGGTACTCCTCCTGGTCGATCACGAGCGGACGGCTCGACACCTCGGGCTGCGGGAACGACCGCTGACTGCACAAGCCCTCGCCGCCGGCCCGCTCATACATCTCCTCAGCCAAGTGGGGAAGCATCGGGCACAGCGCCGTCGCCCAGTCTCGGACGATCGCTTGCAGAAGTTCCCCATTGCATCCACCCCGGCGCTCGTACCAGCGGATGAGGTCGGGGACCGTGTAGACGAGCGCCGTGGCCGCCGTGCGCAGGTCGTACGCCTCAAAGGCGTCCTTGGCGCGGTGCAGGGCCTGGGCGAAGGACTCGGTGAGCCAGCCGTCCATTGGCCCCGCCGGCCCCGCCACGGCCAGAACGTCGTCCGTGATGCGGCAGATGCGCTCCACGCGGCTGCGGTAACTCAGCACGATGTCCGGGTCCCACTCAATGTCAACGTGGGGGCTGCCCACGTGGCAGTAGTAGAGGCGCATCGGGTCAACGCCGTACTTCGCCGCCGCGCCCGGAATGGGTTCCGCGCCGCCCTTGCTCTTCGAGATCTTGGTGCCGGCCTTCTGGGTCACCCACCAATTCACGAAGATTCCCCGCGGCCACATCGCCGGGTCGTCCAGGAGGGCGACGTTGTTCATGATGTAGACAGGGAAGTGCACCGTCTGGTGCTCCTTGCCGCCCAAGTTGATGTCGACCGGGCCCCAGTAGAGGACATCCTCGCGCACCTGCTGCCACAGGTCCCCCGCCGGCTCGCCCCGGCCGTTGAAGACGTAATCGAAGAACGCGTCCGTCAACTCCTCAACCGCCAGGCGGCCGTCATTGACGTATAAGCTGACAATGTAATACCACGGATAGAACGTCGAGTCGGCGATGGGCTCGACGATCCAGCCGTCCTTGAACGGGAACTCGGTGCCCAGCCAGGCGCCCCGGCGCACGCAAGCACGGTCGCCGAACCAGCGCATCACGTTCTCAATGTCGTCGTGGTAGCGCTGCGGGAAAATCTTCATCGACTTGGCGTGCGCGACACCCTTGGTCGTCCACGCCTCGTCGGCGTAATGGATGAAGTCCTGATCCGGAATGCGCTTGATGTCCACCAGTTCCCCGGCCCGGCTGATCACGGGCTCCGAGAACTGCCGGATCAAGCGGCCGTGGTCGGCGGCCACGAAGGCATCACGCAGTTCGTCCTTGACCACCTTGATGCGCTTGCCCTCGTACTCGCCGCAAGCCGCGTTGAGAATGCCCTTGTTGAACTCGTCAGCGTAAATTTCGTCCGTCGCCGCGTCCAGGGCTTCCTTGTCGTCCTGGCTGGTGACGCCGTGCTTTTTGTACGCGACCCGCGCCGGCAGGTCGTCGTAGCCCTCAATGTCCACGATCTGGGGTGGGTCGCCCAATTCCTCGAGCAGGCCGGCATCGACGTAGGCCGCGTAGTCAAACGGCGCGTGGCCCGGCACCGACATGACGACGCCGGTGGCGATCATGGGGTCCACGAACGTGCCCTGCACAATGGGCACCTTGGCCCCCGTGACCGGCGCCGTGGCCGCCAAGCCGATGATCGCGCTGCCGGGAAGCTCGATTTCCAGGCCCTCGGCGCGCTCAAACTGCCACTCCAGCTTGGTGCGCCCCTGCTTGGACACCAACCAGACCTCCGACGGGTCACCGTCCCCGACGGCGCCGTCGCGCCACACGCGCACGAGCTCGTAGGTGGCCTCGGGATGGACCCAGAGGTTCGTCACGCCAAAGATGGTCTCCGGCCGCAGCGTCGCGCACGGCAGAACAATCGAATCGAAGTTGTCGTCCGTGTCCACGAGATCCCCGGCGGGAATCTTGAAACGCAGCGCCACGAACTCCTTGATCTCCGCAGCGCCGCCCTGCTTGATGTCGGTCTCCGACTTGTCCACCGCCACCGGGCCGGCCACGGGGCAAAACGGCGCATAGTGGGGCTTCTCGATCAGGTACCCAAGCTCCTTCAGGCGGCGGAACTGCCACTGGATGAAGTGGGTATAGCCCGGCTCGATCGTCGTGCAGTTGCGCCGCTCATCGATCAGGAATCCGAACTTCTTCCAGTAGTCGTACGTGTAAACGTGCGCGAAGTAGTCGACCACTTTCTGGGGGTCGCTCAAATCGGCGAGATCCCCGTCGTAGCCATTGGCGCGCAGGTACTCCGTCTTCTCGCCGCGCTCAACCTCCTTGGCAAACGCCACGGCGGGGATGCCGCTGGCATGGAAGCCGGCCGGAAACAGCACGTTGTGCCCGGTCTGCCGCTTGTAACGCGCAAACACATCGCTGTACGTGAAACCCCGCATGTGTCCGACGTGCAGGTAGCCGGAGATGCCAGGGTAGGCGAAG
>JBFJYU010000216.1:0-5849 GCA_041622435.1 Thermoplasmatota archaeon
AAGGTCACCATCGGCGGCCGCCGCGCTGACGTTTTGGAGGCCACGGCCGCCACGCACGGCTTCGAGTTCGCCACCGTGGACGTCACCGACCCCAAGTCCGTAGCCAAGTTCGCCAAGGCGGTTGGCGACATCGACATCCTCGTGAACAACGCCGGCCTGATGCACCAGATCCGCGTGGACGACGAGAACGCCGTGGCCGTGGCATCCATGGAATTCGACACGAACGTCATCGGCTGCATGCGCATCGTGCAGGCATTCCTTCCTGGACTCAAGGCGCGGCGCGGCGCGATCGTCAACGTCACCAGCGGCCTCGCCTACGTTCCGTGGCCGGCGGCCCCCAGCTACTGTGCCACCAAGGCGGCGCTGCACTCGTGGACCCACTCCCTGCGCAGCCAGTTGACCGACGTGTCGGTGTTCGAGGTGCTTCCGCCCCTGACGGACACGACGATGGTCACCGACGTTGACCTCGGGATGAAGAAGGCGACACCCGAGGAGGTCGCCAAGGCGCTGGTGCGGGGAATGCAGCGCGACCAGTACGAGATTCCCGTCGGCATGAGCAAGTCGCTGGCGCTGATGCGGCGCGTGGCGCCGGATTTCATCCGGAAGCAGCTCGCGAAGGCCAGTTAGTAGGACCGGGCACGGCCACAGCGCGCCGCCGGCGCATCGCGCGCGTTATGAGCCAGCCTCGGCCATCACGGCGCATGGCTTGGAATCCCCGCGACATCGGCGACCAAACGGGCCGGACCTTCGTGATCACGGGCGCCAACAGCGGCGTCGGGTACCACGCGGCTCACAACCTAGCCGCCGCCGGGGCCCAGGTAGTTCTGGCGTGCCGACGACTGGACGCGGCGCAAGACGCCGCTGTGCGTATCGACGCGGACGTGCCCGGCGGCGCGCGCGCCCGCGCCGCACACCTGGATCTGGAGAACCTGGAGAGTGTGCGCACTTTTGCGGCGTCGGCGCCGGCATCCATCGATGTGCTGGTCAACAACGCCGGCATCATGATGGTGCCCCAGCGGCTGAGCCCACAGGGCATTGAGGCGCAGTGGGCCGTCAACGTGGTGGGCCACGCTGCGCTCACCCGCCTGCTGCTGCCCCGCATCACCGACCGCGTCGTCACCGTGAGCAGTCTGGCCCACCGCAAGGGTAGCATCGACCCCGCCACCTGGGGTGGCGAGGGGTACACCCCGTGGGCGGCGTACGCCCAGAGCAAGCTGGGAAACCTGCTCTTCGCCCTGCGGCTGCAACGGCATTTCGAGGAGACCGGCTCGCCGCTGCGCTCCATGGCCGCCCACCCAGGTATCAGCCTCACCCGACTCGCCAAGGACATGGGAGCGATGGCCAAGATCGCCATGCTGGCGTACGTACCGTTTCTGCAAAGTGCCGAGAAGGGCTCGTGGCCCACGCTGCGCGCCGCCACCGACGACGTGCCCGGCGGAACGTACTGGGGCCCCGCAGGCCGCAAGGAACACCGCGGACCGCCCGCCGAGGCGCACATCGCCAACCGCGCCCGTGACGGGGCTTTGCAGGACCTCGTTTGGGACGCCGTGTGGCGCGATGATCCGGGCGGTGACCCGGGCGGTGAGCCGGGGCGCACCGCTTAGGCCGCAACCGCCGCAGCACTCCCCTGCCTAACCGCGGACGATCATGGCCGCCAACTTGGCGGCCTTGGCGCCAGCGGCCAAGTCGATGATGTGCTCCTTGTAGGTGAGGCTCAGCAGGGTGCCGCGCGCTTCAGCCCCAAGCTCGGAAAACGGCACCGTGGCCTTCAGCGCGCCTCGAAAAACAATGGAGCCCTGCTGGATGTCGGCTTTCATTTTCGCTCCCGTGCCTCGCATGATGCCGGTCAGTTCCGCCATGGCGGGGCCCACGCCCGTCGGGGTATGTGACGCTTCTCGCGCCGTTAACGGGGCCAGAAGGATGCCCGCCTGCCCCAGTGAGCCTGATGCGACTCCCTGTCCCCCGTCCCGGAAGGCGCCGTGGTTTGATTGCCCCCTCGCCTAACGATCTATAAGGCGCTCAACATCCGGAGGCGCCTGCGGGCAAGGACTCGATACCATGGCCAAATTCATGTACCTCTACAGCGGCGGCACGTACCCGGAAACACCCGAGGCCGCCAAGGAAGTAATGGACAAGTGGACCGCCTGGATGGGCAGTCTCGGCAAGAAGCTGGTCGACGGCGGGGCTCCGCTAGGGGAGAAAACGTTCGTCGGCGGTGCCGCCGACAGCAAGGTCAACGGCTTCAACGTCGTCGAGGCGGACTCCCTAGATGCCGCGGCCGCCATGACCAAGGGCCACCCTCACCTGGAGGCCGGCGGAGCCATCGAGATCGCTGCCTTTGCCGAAATGTAGGCCTACCGCACGTCTGTGACAGCCATGAAGGCGATTCGATACACTTGCTATGGTGGTCCGGAGAAGCTGAGCCTCGAGACGATTGAGGTACCGGCGCCGGGCCCTGCTGAGGTGCGACTGCGCGTTCGGGCCGCCGCTGTCAACCCGTACGATTTCCATTTCATGCGCGGCGAGCCACTGTTCATGCGGCTCTTCATCGGGCTGCGCCGGCCCCGCAGGAGCGGTCTCGGGCGCGACGTGGCGGGGGTGGTCGACGCGGTCGGCCCCGGCGTCACCCAGTTTACGATTGGCGACGAAGTGTATGGTGCTGCCACAGGGGCCTTCGCCGAGCAGGCCATCGGTCGCGTCGACGAGTTGATTGGCAAGCCGGCCCAACTCTGCTGGGAGGAGGCCGCAGCCATTCCGATGGCCGCCTTCACCGGCTTGCAGGGCCTGGATCGGGGGCGCGTCGGCGCCGGTAGCCGGGTCTTGGTCAACGGTGCATCCGGTGGCATCGGCCACTTCACGGTCCAGATGGCCAAGGCCATGGGGGCCCACGTGACGGCCGTGTGCAAGACCAGCAACGTCGACTGGGTGCGGGGCCTGGGCGCCGACGAAGTGGTCGACTACACGCGCACCTCGATCACCGACTTGCCGGCGCGCTTCGACTGCATCATTGACACGGTCGCCAACCACTCGGTGTCCGCGTGCGGCCGGCTGCTGGCCCCCGGCGGCACCTACGTCTGGCTCGGCTCGGCCCGGATGGGACGCATTCTCGGCCCCCTCGGACGAACCCTCGTGATGACCGTCGCCGGCCGCCGGTACCAAGTCGTCAACGCCAAGCGGACCCGCGACGACATGGAGCGCCTCAACGCGTTCGTGGCGGCGGGGCAACTGCGCATCGTCATCGAACACACCTTCCCACTGGAGCAGGCGGGCCAGGCGATTGCCCACGTCGAGGCCGGCCACACGAAGGGCAAGACCGTCATCCAGGTGTCCTGATGGCTCGCCGCAACTTCTGGGACCGGCACGCAAAACGGTTTGACCCGCAGCCAAGCGGCAGCGACGAGGCGGTCGAGCGGGCCAAGCCATGGCTGGAACCCGACGACGGCGTCCTGGAAGTCGGGTGTGCCACGGGCGCCACCGCCCGGGCCCTGCGCCCCCGCGTCGGCTCCTGGCACGCCATCGACATCAGCGCCGAAATGATCCACCGGGCGAACGAGGCCGGCGGCGACATCACGTTTGAACAGGCGGAACTCGAAGCCGCCAGCCTTGATGGGCGGAGTTTCGACGCGGTGGTGTGCTTCAACGTGCTTCACTTCCTTGACCTGCCGGCCGCAACCCGGCGCATCCATGAACTGCTTCGGCCCGGCGGCTTGCTCATCGCCCAGACGCCTTGCCTTGGGGACCTGGGCGCGCCAGCGCGCGCCGGCATCCGAATCGTGGCCCGCGTCATGCGTTTGGAGGGCCTGCACCATCTGCGCTTCGACACGCTACAGCGCAGCGTCGCGCAGTCGTTTGACATCGTTGAGGCTGACGCCGCCCGACCCAGCCAAACGTGGCTCGTGGCCCGGCGCGGCGCCGCGCCATCCGGCTCCGCCTGACCCGCGTGCGCTGGCGACCGCGGGCCCGCGCATCACAAGTTCTTGTGCGTGGCCCGCACCTGGTGGGGGTGGGCCGCCCGTCGCCCGAGCGGCGACCCCAGCCCGCGAACCACCTATGGGGCTGGCTCGTCGCACCCGCCAAAACGGCGCGGCAGCCGACGGCACAGGGGCGCCCAGAGGATGCCGCCGATGACGCCGACGGGCAGGAAAAAGAACGGCATTCCCGGGATTGCCAGGAAGGCCAGGGCGGTGCCACCGCCCAGGTTGCCCGTGCTGGCGTCGATGGCCAACCCGACTCCCGCGTACAGGATGCCGGCGATGAAGCCGATGAACGCCGCGAAGGCGCCGAAGTGCTTGGCAGCCGTTGGGGTGTCCACGCCACGCCAACCCTCCCCGGACAGATCGCGCTTTCGCTCGGGTCGCGCCAAGGCCCATTTTGCCTGGCGGCCCCCGATGGGCCCGGCGACGGCCCCGTCCCCCTGTGGCAACAATCAAGCGTCGGGCACGCGCACGAAGGTGCATGGCGCGCACGATCTGGAGCGGAGCGATCGGCTTTGGTTTGGTGGCGATTCCGATCAAGGTTCAATCGGCGACGTCCAGCCGCACCATCCGATTCAATGAATTGCACGGCGTGGACGGTGAACGCATTCGCCACCCGCGAGTGTGCGCGGAGCATGGCGAAATCCCCTACAACGAAATCGTCAAGGGCTACGAAATACAGGAGGGCGAATACGTGGTCCTCACGGAGGAGGAGTTGGCAGCCGCGGCGCCGGCGAGCAGCCGGGTTATCGATGTGGAGGCCTTCGTCGCCCTCGCCGACATCGACCCCATTTTCTTTGACAAAACGTATTACGTGATTGCGGACGCCGTGGGCGCCAAGGCGTACCAACTCCTCGTGGAGGCCATGGGGGCGGCGGGCAAGGCGGCCGTCGGCCGATTTGTGATGCACGGCAAAGAGCACCTAGTGGCGTTGCGGGTGCGCGACGACCGGATCGTCATGCAGACCCTGTTCTTCGCCGACGAGATCACGCCCCCCGACGCCATCGAGGCCCCGCCCGCGGCGACGAAGAAGGAAAAAGAGTTGGCCAAGTCGCTGATCAAGAGCCTGGCCCGGCCCTGGAAGCCCGACGAATTCGAGGACGCCACGCGCAAACGGGTGCTCAAGGTCGTCGAGGCGAAGGCGGGAGGCAAGACCATCAAGGCGCCGCCGGAGTCGGCCAAGGCCCAAGTCGCCGACCTCGAGGAGGCGTTGGCGCGAAGCCTGGAGGCCATCAAGCATTGAGGCGGCCCGAGTGGGTTTCGCCCATGTTGGCCAGTTCGGGTCGAGCAGGGCTCGGCCCCGGAGCGTGGTTGGCCGAGCGCAAGTTCGACGGCAGCCGCATGCTGGCGGTCGTCGACGACGAGGTACGCTTCTTCAGCCGTTACGGCAAGGACGCAACGCTACGCTTCCGGCACCTGGCGGCGGACATCCCTATCCGACCCATGGTGTTGGACGGCGAGGCGGTCGCGTTTGCGGGGACCGGCGACGACTATGCGGCCGTCAAGCGGGGGCGCGCCACCCATTACGTCGCCTTTGACGTACTGTTCCTCGATGGCCAGGACACGCGCCACCTGCCCCTGCGCCGCCGCCGCGAACTGCTCAGCCGGATGGATCTTGGGCCCCGCGTGATCCGCTCCCACGCCGTCGAGGGGGACCCCTCAGCGATGCTCGCAGCCGCGTGCAAGCAAGGGTGGGAAGGACTGATCGCCAAACAAGCGAACAGCACCTATCAAAGTGGCCGGTCGCCGGCGTGGCGCAAGCTCAAATGCCGGCACGAGGCCGACTTTGCCGTCGCGGGGTACAAGGAAAACCCCGGCGGCGCGCCGTCGCTGCTGCTGGCCGACGGCGAACGATTCGTGGCGGCGCTGCGGGCC
>JBFJYU010000217.1:0-5809 GCA_041622435.1 Thermoplasmatota archaeon
ACCGTGACGGGCCCGGGCTGCCCCAGCACGGGAACGGCTCCCGCGTTGGCCAAGAGACCGTAGGCCCGGCCCGCCATGAGCAGGGATTGGATCGCGACGGCTTCGCATCGCCGAGCGCTCGCGCCGTCATTGTCGGTCACCTCAAGGCACACGCGATGCGACCCGCCCGCAGCGAACCGGTGCTCGACCGTCGCGGTGGTGTACCGGGCTCCGCCGACCTCCCAAGCGCGCCCGGTGATCGTTCCGTCCACGTCCCGCGACGCGTCCGTGAACCGTACCGTTTCCGCCAGGCGGGGCATTTTCGGGCTCCAATCGAACGCGACGAGCGGGGCCTCGTTGCCCACCTCAAGCATTTGGCAGGTCTCGCTCCGGCCGCCGTCGTCATCCGTGACCACGAGGCACACGTTGTAGAGTCCATCCTCGTCGAACCGATGGCTCACCAAAGGACCAACACCGGTCGTGCCGTCGCCAAGCCGCCAGGATCGATCCACCACGACGCCATCCGGATCGTTCGATTCGTCCAGGAAGACGACGGGTGTTGCGGCCGTCGGCGCGGCCGGCGTCCACGAAAACGCCGCCCTCGGCGCCGCGTTGTGAATCGTCACCTGCTGGCATTGGGTATCCTGCAGGCCCGGTCCCGCGGTCAGCGTCAGACACACCTCGTAGACGCCGTTTTCGTCGTAGCGATGGCGCACATTTTGCCCTGTCGCGGTTGCCCCATCACCAAATTCCCACGCGTGCGAAACACCCCCTGCGGCGTCCGAAGCCAGGCTGGAAAACGTCACCTCAGTCAGGGGCGTCGGCGTCGGGGGGGAATACGAGAAAGCCGCCACCTGGGGTACGCCTGGACGAAATGACAGGCCATGAAGAATTGGCGATTCGTCCTTGCTCCCAGACGTGAATGTCACGACCACTTTCAGGTACCGTCCGGCTGATTCGAAGGCGCCGTTTTCGATGTCCTGCAATTGCGTGAAGAGCAAGCCGTCGGAACTGGTGGCGGCCTCCAGGCGAAGCGCCGAATCGGCGGGCGTCGTGCCATTGATTTCAAGGTCATACCAGCGGGCGCCATCCAATTGGCTATCGTGGACGATCGTCCATGTGCCGGCCGGCACGGTGGCACGAAGGAGGCTGCCCGTCATGTCGCCGTAGCTGAAGATGCGCCCCCCCAAATCTTCGGTCGTCAATTCGTTCAGGCCGATGGGTGTTTCGCCGTCCAGCCCTGGTGGCCCGCCGATTGGATCGATTCGAGAAAGTGTTCGTCCGTTGAAATTGGTAACCCAAACCTTCCCCAGTGGATCGACGGCGACGCCGGTTGGCCCTTCGCCCACCGGGATGCGGCCAAGGAAGGTCCCGTCGGCGTTGAGGTGGCCAACGGTGTTTGCATGATTCAAAACGGAATGCGTGACCCAAATGTGTTCGTTGTGGTCAATGGCGCAACTCTGCGAATCGTCGTTTCCGTGGGGAAAAGTGCCGGCCAGCGTGCCGTTGGGTAGACGCTTTTGCACGGCGTTGCCCTTGAATTGCGTCGTCCAGATGTTGCCGGCTTTGTCCATGCAAATTCCATAGGTGTCCGCGTCCCGATCGCAGGTGGCGGTGGTCGCCAGGCGGCCGGCGCTGGGGTCCCACCGCAGCAGCGGCCGCGTACTCCATAGAATGCCGTCCGGGTCGACCAGTCCGCCGTGGCCGCCGCAAGCGATTCCGTACTCGTAGCGGAGGATTTCACCGGTGTCGCCGTCGATGAGGTTGAAATCCCGTCGCAGGTCCGTGCCGCCCACCCAGACGTCGTTGTTTTGGTCGAGTGAGACGTGATGGACCCTCGTCGGGCTGACGCGGACGTGGTGCAGGATGCATTCGTCCTCGGCCGTGGAAACGCCGCCCCCGGAGTCTACGCCGTCGGGGTCCGGCCACGGCAGAATGTCATCCAACCCGTTCGAGGTGTCGATGCGTCCGTTGCCGTTGCGATCCACGCAGGTGTCGTTTTCGAAGAGGCCAATGTGGACGATGGAGCCGCATTCGTCGTCGGGGACTCCGAGGATCGTGCAGGGGTCGTTGGGGTTGCGGTTGCCCACCCAGGCGCCCCCGTTGCGGTCCACGGTGGTGCGACTCGGGTTGGGGATCAGGTTCTCTGGGGCGGCGCGGTACTCGCCGACAACAGCGCCGGTGAGGGTGTCGATCTTGACGACGGTGCCCCGATCGGAGCTTGACACCCAGATGAAATTGAACAGGGGCTGGGACTTGACGAGGCGCAACGCGCCGCCGGCCGGGTCGGGCTCGACGTTCACGAGGCTGCCGGCCTCGAAATGCTCTTCGAGCGTGTACGTGACGACGCCGCCGGGGGCTTCGTTGAGGGTTTCGGGCGCCAGGTGGTCGGCGACCTGGATGGTGATGAGTGTGGCCATGGCGAGCACGACGATGGCGGCGGCGGGGCGGCCGGCGGCGCGCCACGGGATGGGTGGCTTGGAGGCGGACATGAAACGGGGTGTGCAGCGGCGGGGCCTAGATCAGGCATTGCCATTTGGCAGTGCGAGAAGCGCCGGATTTGGCGTGGGTGGCGGCGCGCGGTCCGTCATTTCACGGCGCCCCCGCCGTCCGGGGTCGGCTGGCTGCAAGTGGCTGTGAATGGCTCATATGCGCTGGGCGGGTGGCCGCGCCATGGACTGCGATCTTCTCATCACCAACGCGACCGTTGCCACCCTGCGGGGCCCGGGCGGCCCGCGGACGGCTGAGGCCGCCGATGAAGCCGGCGTCGAGCCGGGCTGGGCGGTGGCCGTGGCGGGCGATCGGATCGCTTGGGTCGGCCCCGCGCCCGAGTGGGATGGCCGGGCGGCCCGGACCATCGATGCTGGCGGAAACCTGGTGACGCCGGGCTACGTGGACCCCCACAACCACTTGGTGTACGCTGGCGACCGGGCGTTCGAACTGGGCATGAAGCTGGCCGGCAAGTCCTACCTGGAAATCCTGGCGGCCGGCGGCGGCATTGCCCACACGAGCGGACTCACTCGCGCCGCGACGGTCGATGAGCTTGTTGCCGAGACCCGGCCGCGGCTGGATCGGATGATGGCTGGCGGCATCACGACCGTGGAGGCGAAGAGCGGCTACGCCCTGGATCTGGATGGCGAGCTGCGCATGCTGGAGGCCGGCGCCCGGCTCGGCAAGGAAGCGGGAGCGACGGTGGTGAACACGTTCCTCGGCGCCCACGCCGTGCCCGACGAATACAAGGGCCGCACGGACGCCTACGTTGACCTGGTCATCGACGAGATGATCCCCCGAGTCGCGCAGCAAGGCATCGCGCGTTACTGTGACGTGTTCGTCGAGGAGGGGGTCTTCACGTACGACCACGGCGCGGCCATCTTCGACGCCGCCCGCCAGCACGGCATGGGCCTGCGACTCCACGCCGACGAGATCGTCAACACCCGCGGCGCTCAACTGGCCGCCGAGGCCGGCTGCATCAGCGCCGACCACCTCCTGCGGGTGAGCCAGGAGGGCATCGAGGCGATGGCGGACGCAGGCACGGTCGCGACGCTCCTCCCCACGGTCCCGCTAACCCTCTTCAAGCCCGAATGGCCCAGCGGCAAGGCATTCCTCGACGCAGGGGTACCCGTTGCCCTAGCCACCGATCACAACCCCAACAACCCAGTCACCAACACCACCCTCGTCGCACAACTGGGTTGTTTCTTGTTGGGGCTGACTCCGGCGCAGGCCATGACGGCAGTCACGTGGAACGCCGCCTGCACACTCGGCGTCGAGGGCGAAGTCGGATCGATCGAGGTCGGCAAGCGGGCCGACCTGCTCGTTCACGACGTTTCGGGATTGGATTACTGGGTGTACGAACCCGGCAGGCAGACTGTGAGGGATGTTGTGGTGGGTGGGCGAATCGTTAAATAATTGGTCAGTGGGGAAAGCGTGGGCGATGGTTATGCCGCCGCGGGATGGCGGGGGGCATGGGGTCGAACAACCTCCCCGACCAGGGCTCACCACTTGAAGCCCGCCGGGGAGTCGCGTGAAAACATCCATGGAGCGTTAAATAGACGAAGTTCGGAGACGGTGGAACAAGGGAAAACCGCTCAAGAACAAGTTAGACTCCGCAACCGGCGCGTCACACTGGGGGGATTACAATACAAGACTCGCCATACGCATGTTGCTCATGGAAGCTGCATCGCCCTCGCTAGGCTGGCTAAAGCAGCCAGCGTTTCTTGTTTCCCTTGCAACGGCCGTCACGTTCTACGCAGGCTGGTCGCGCTTTCAAGCCAAGCTGTACTTGGCCCACGTGCCGCGTTTACAAATCCATCTTGAATTCCACGAGTACATCATGTTGGGCGCCTTTCCCACCGTCGTTTTTCTCGTCCCGTTGCTCCTGGCGTGGCTCACGATGCTACTGGGAACGGGAAGCCCAGGACCCAAACTAGTCACGTTCGTCGTCGTCTATCCCGTAATCGTAATTGCCGCTTCCCATGTCATCGATGGCGATCTCGTGGAAGCGAGCCTTTGGAGTCTAAGCGCGGCAGGGTTGGGTTGGATCTGGTGGCGCCGGGCTCGGCAAAAGCGCATGGAGGCGGCCCGCGATTGGTTTCTGCGGATCCCCTACGTGGTCATCGTTTTGCTGGCGGTTGGCCACGTAGGCACGGCCACCGGATACTTGACTGTCTCTGACGAGACTACAATCATAATTGAGATGGTTGACCCAGACCACCCCCTCCACAATCAAACCATGATCCTTGTATTCCACGACTCTGGTAATTATTATCTGCGCGAGCCAGGCGCAAAGGCGAGCGGCGTTACATTCATCGTAAGCGATTCGGCCGTGAGCCGAGTAATAGTCACCGCATAGGGGCGCCATACGTGGTCAGATGCGGAGGTCGCGGCACGCTGTGGCTCTAAGACATCGACACCGGCGGACGGCCCTCGGCGGACTCTAACAAATCACTCGACCCGACCGCTACGCGGACGGGTCAGTTGAGCCGTTATCTGGCATGCGCCCAGAAGTGCCTCCAGCAACCCCCCAGGCACGTTTAAGTACCGAAACCGCGCATTTTCAACCGATGGAATACGATGTTGTCCTTGAGCAGGACGAAACCGGGGCCTTCATCGCCGAAGTCCCAGTCCTGCCCGGCTGCCATTCATGGGGCGAAACCCGCGAGGCAGCACTCGACAACATCCGCGAAGCGATTATGTTGTTCCTCGAGGTCCAAGACGCGCCCGCGACTCAGTTTGTGGGCGTCGAAAAGGTCTCGGTCGGCGCCTGATTGAATGGCGCCGTCGATTGGCCCGATTTCGTATCGCAAATTAGCTAAGCTTCTGCGACAACACGGGTTTGAGTCAGTTCGGCAAAAGGGCAGCCACGTGTTCTACCGGCACCTGGATGGTCGCTCGACGATTGTGCCAAATCATGGCGGTACGGATATTCCGCCGGGCTTGGTCCGCAAAATTCTGGCGGATGTGGAATTGGATCCGGACTTGTTGCGGTAGGCCTCGTAGTTTGTAACTTGCCAGATAACAAATCGCTCCAGCCGATTCCTCACTCCGTTCGGAACGGCTTACCTCAGCCGTTATCTGGCCGGCGTTGGCGTGGTTGCGGGTGTCGATCGGTCGCTTTGCTTCCGACTGGCCCAGTAAAGAACTGTGGGGGTGAGGTTCTTTATACCCCGGGGGTCAATGGAGAGGTATGGAAGCAGTGGCAGACGCGCCGCGTGTTGATGTCCAGGTTGGGACTCTTGAGCGCGTGGAGGCTGTGCTGCGCGAGGCGCCGGGGCCCGTCAGCCGCAACTATATCCTTTCGTGCTTGAAGGCCGAAGGAAGAGGCACGACTCGC
>JBFJYU010000218.1:0-5799 GCA_041622435.1 Thermoplasmatota archaeon
GCGGTTGATCAGGTTCTTGAGGTCCTGCGGCACGTTGGGCGTCAGGTTGTTCTCGGCGATGATCTCGGTGACCTTCTTGCCGGTAACCTGCTTGACATCAGGCACGCCCATGCTGTCGCGCAGCTGGACACCGATCACGGCGGGCTGGACGCCGGCCTTGGCGAGTTCGACGACCTTGGCCTCGACTTCGCGGGGCAGGACGGCGACCCACGACGGGGCCTCATCACGGATGGGGCGATCAGAACCGGACGAGCCTCGGCGGCGGGCGTGCATACGTGCCATGGATAGACCTCAAATTGCGGGCCCGGACGGTGGCGTCGTAACGATCGCCAGGATCCAGGTCCAAGGCGGCCGACGAGGGTGTCTTATTTAGCCGTATGGCCGGGCCCGCCGGCCTCCGCTGCCGCCTTCTCGGCTGTCTGCGCGACCGCCAGCGCCAGGTCGCTGAAAATGCGCCCGTGCACCGGGTGGAGGGCGTTCCAGTAGAGGTGGCCGGCCAATCCCTTGGGTGCAAACAGGGCCACCTGGGACAGGCGCGTCTGGCCATCGTGGCGTTCGATTTGCCATTCCAGCCAGGCGCGGCCGGGAAGCTTCATTTCGGCTCGCAGCCGCAGAAGCCGGGGCGGGTCCGCTGCCTCCACGCGCCAGAAGTCGACCGCCTCGCCGGGGTGGAGTTCGTGCGGGTGCCGGCGACCACGGCGAAGACCCGGCCCCCCGACGACGCGATCCATGCGACCGCGCAGGGTCCACGCCCAGTTCCAGGCGAGCCAACCCATGTTTCCGCCCAGGGATGCCACGACGTGATACACGGTTTCGGGGGGTGCCGCGATGTCGCGGGTGCGGGTTTCGCGGACCAGTCCCTCGCGGGCCTCCAGAACGTGGGCGGGGTGGCCGGCGAGGGCACCGCTCCATTGCGTCTCGACCGTGCCTGAGTCGAGCTTGGCCAGCGCGCGGCGCACCGCCTCCCGGTACGCCACCGGCCGGATGTTGGGGAACAGCTCCTTCGCCCTGGCGCCGTCGGCCACGAGCGGCTCGGTGATGCCTTGGATCAGCGGCATCGCCGAGCGATTCGAGATGGGCGTCACCAACTGCACCCACAAGCCGGAGAGGTGCGGCGTCAGGACCGGCACCGGGAGAATGCGGCGGGTGAGCTTCCGCTCGGCCGCGTAACCCATCATCATGTCACGAAACGTCAGGCACTCGCCGCCGATCTCGACGATGCCGCTGGGCCCGACGGCCAGCGCCTCGACCAGGTAGTCAAGGACATCCCGAATCGCGATGGGCTGGATCTGGTTGTCAATCCAGCGGGGCGCCACCATCACGGGCAGGCGCTCCGTTAAGTACCGGACCATCTCGAACGAGAGGGACCCGCTGCCGACAATGGGGCCCGCCCTGAACTCTGTCGTGGGCAGGTACGCGGCCAGCACCTCGCCGGTCTCCGCCCGGCTTCGCAAGTGCTCGCTCGGGGCGCGCGGAGGCATCAGTCCGCCCAGGTAGATGCAGTGCTTCAAGTGCCCCGCGGCCGCCGCGAAGTTGGACGCCGCGCGCACGTCCCGGTCAGCAAAACCGGCCCCCGCGCCCATCGCGTGGACCAGGTAGTAGGCGGCCTCGCAGCCGGCGGCGCAATCCACGAGACTGTCGGCGTCAAGCAGGTCCCCCCGAACCACCTCCACGCGGTCGGACCACGAGCGTCCCTGGATGCGGGCCGGATCACGGACAAGCACCCGCACCTTGTGGCCGGCATCAAGCAGACGCGGCACCAGGCGGCCCCCCACGTACCCGGTCGCGCCCGTCACCAGAATTCGCACCATGAACCATCAACGCCGTGCCCTGAAGCGCTTGCGTTGCGGGCTCACACGTGGTTGCGCAAGCGCAGTTCCCGCGGGTACGGGTGCAGGTAGGTCTGGTCGCGCAGCCACGCAGCCACATCGCTCCGGCGCACGTGGTGGCTCAGCAGCGTCACGGGCACCACCAGCGGCACGAGCCCTTCCCGGTACTGGCCAATCAATTCGTGCAGTTCCTGCCGGTCGCCGTCGTTGGCATGGCCCCTCAGGAAGCCCGCCAAGTGGTACAAGACGTTGGCGTGGCCACCCGGCGTGGCCGCCGTGGCAAGCGCCTCAAGGAACCCCTCGCCATAATGGTCAAGCAGATCCTCCCACGCGTCGGCCTCACGCGCGGCGACCCCCGCTTGCGCCACCAGACGCCCCAGGCGCGCCACCGCATCCGGCTCGTGGGCCATCAGCGTCGCCTTGTGGCTCGCATGAAACGCAATCAGATCCGCCGGCTTCGGCCCGGACTCCACGAAGCGGACCCAGCGCGCATACGCAAACACCCGATCCAGGAAATGCTCGCGCAACCCAGGGTCGCGCAGCCGCCCCTCCTCCTCCACCGGCAACAAGGGATACGCCGCCACGAGCGACGCCGCAAACAGGCCGACGCCGTCGCGCCGCGGCGGACCCTCGCCATTGTAGATCTTCACGCGAAACAGGCCGCACGACGGACTGTCCTTCTTGAACACGAACCCGTGCAACGCCTCCCCACGCAGCTTCGCTACGCGCTTGGCCGCGTAATCCTGCATCCGCTCCGTCCAATCGGTCTGGCTGTTCACGCCCACCATGCGCGGCGCATCCCCCGGCGCCCCGACGAGGCGAACCGCCTCCCGCGGCGTCCCCATGCCCACCTCATCCTCGGGGCACACCGGCACCCACGTCACATGGGCGCCCAGGGTTTCCGTCAGGAAGGTGTCCCGCTTATGGGTTCCATCGAAGCGGACCAACTGCCCAAGCAGGCACGCGCTGATGCCCAACCGGATCTCCGGGTCCATCAGCAACACCACGGACCCGGCCATGCAAACGCCTTGCGCTCGGGGCTCTTAGGACTCGGGAATGCGCTGGCGCACGCGCCGCATTTGCTTGCACGCCGCCTGCCAGGACTCAATCCGCTTCTCGGTGACCGCCGTGCCAAGCACGTTGGTCTCCAGCTTCGCCAGGTAGTCATTGACCTGGTCGGAAACCGCACGCGGGGTGCGACGCTTGAGTTCCTGGATGCCCGTGATGCCGGCGCGAGCCAGCGCCTCGGCGTACTGCGGTCCGACACCGTTGATCTTCATCAACTCGGCCATGGCCTGCCACTGCTCGACGCGCTTGACCGGAACGTCCAGGCGCTCGGCCAGCGAGGTGGGGTCCTCGTAGCACAGGCGAGACGTGGTCTTGACGCCCAGTTGGCGCAGCCGTTCGGCGAAGACGGGACCGATGCCCTCAACGTCGATCACGTTGTGCACGTCGCCCGCGTAGTCAAAGAAGACGTCCGGCTCGGCAACGGGCTCGGCCTTGGCGGGACCCTCGGCGAAACGCGACTCCAGGTCGCGCATGAAACGGTCGCCGGGAAGCTCCGCGCGCGGCGCTGCGGGCTTGGCGGAAAGCGCGGGTGGCCCGCTCGGGCGCGATGGCGTCTCCCAAACGCTGGCCGGGCGCTCCAGCAACGGAGCCGGCGCGGTGACCGTCGTCGCCCGGGCCGGGGCGGGCCGCGCGGGACGGGAAGGCGGCGGCGCGCCGATAACCGGCGGGCCAGCCAGAAGCGTGCGGAGCTTGAGGCGCTCGGGGCCGTCGCCAAGCTGGATGTAGTCATTGACGTACACACCGCGCTCGACGTTGCGGGGGAAATGGAAACTGTGGACGGGCCCGTTGGCCGTGTTGGCCGCCATGCCCCAGGCGCGGGTGTCCACGGGCAGGCCGGCGAGGTCGTACACGAC
Organism: Thermoplasmatota archaeon; assembly: GCA_041622435.1. Taxonomy (GTDB): domain Archaea; phylum Thermoplasmatota; class E2; order JACPAO01; family JAHFTW01; genus JBFJVP01. The sequence goes on from JBFJYU010000218.1 coordinate 3,752, forward strand.
CAGTCCGCCACCGACATCGATGGCCTGGTCGCCCTGCGCCGTCCAGATCGCTTGCGGGGCCGAAGGCGCCGGAGCGGCCGGGGCAGGAGCAGGCGGCTTGGCGAACGCAGACTCGAATGCTTCCTCACGCTCGGCGTCCTGGGCCTCCATCGCCGTGTCGGGAATGAAGAAAGCCTCCGCGCCGCCGGCGGTCTCTTCCTGCTGTTCCCAACGGCCAGTGACCATCAGGATCAGCAAGAGCAGGGCAACGGCCGCAAGTCCTGCGGCTACCACGACCCCAAGGGTCGGAATTTTGCCCACTCCTGCAACTTCGACGCCGTTCGCCTCTGCAAAGAGGAGAAACACGAAGGCCAGGACGGCCGCGACGGACAGGATAAACAGGACCACGCCTGTGGCGCGTCTACCAGTGGACCGAGCCATCCAGCCCTACGAAGTTGCCCGATGTTTATCCACTTGCCGTTTCCCGGCTGGTTGCAACAGGAGTGGGATTCAGGCGCCCGAGGGGCCCGATGCGCCGCCGCCGAGCCAGGCTGCCAGGGCCCGGCCGGCGGCCGCGCGGTGGCTCACCTGGTTCTTTTGCGCCTGTTCCATTTGCCCGAAGGTCTGCCCCGCCGAGGCGCCCTCGGGCGTGTCCTCCGGTATAAAAATGGGATCGAAGCCGAAGCCGCCGGCGCCGGCCGCGCGCTCGGCGATGCGGCCCGCGCAGGTGCCGCTGAAGTGGTGGGGCCGCCCGTCGGGGTCCACGTAACAGATGTTGGCCTGGAAAGCCGCAGTGCGGTTCTCCAGTTCCACGTCCCGCAGCAGGGCCAACAGGCCCTCGCAGCCGATGGTGTCGAGCGCGTGGCGGCTGTAGACGCCGGGGAAGCCCCTGAGGGCGGTCACGAAGAGGCCCGAGTCCTCCAGGATGAAGGGCGCCTCGACGCCGGTGGCCAGCAGGTACCCCGCCCCGGCCTGGGTGACGCCGGCGAGCTGGTCGTGCTGGATTTCCGGGTAGCCGCGATCGTCGGGCACCACGGCGATGCCCAACGGGTCGAGGAGTTCGCGCATTTCGGCGACCTTGCCGGCGTTGCCCGTGACGAACGTGATGGTCTCCGGCAGCGTCGCCGGGGCTTCGGCCTGGGTCATCGGTACCGTCCACGCAGCCGAATCCCTTCAAGGCGTCGGATCGTGGCGGCGGCACCCTTGGCGTGGCGGGCGTAGGCAGCGAGAAACATCGCAAAGAGTTGCGCGGCGCGGTCATCGGTGGCCTCCAAAGCCTCCTCGATGAGGTGCAGGTCGACGCCGCGGGGTTCGTGTTCTTCCGTGAAGCGGCCGAGGCCGAAGTCGATCAGGACCAGCCGGCCCGGGTCGCCGGCGGCCAGCGCGTCGTTGGGCACGATGACGTTGCTCGTGGTGAGGTCGCCGTGGGTGAGCCCCGCGTTGTGGAGCGCGGCGGTGTGGCGTCCGAGCACGGCCAGTCTGGCGGCGGCCGTGGCGTCGTCGTCCTTTTCGAGGACCCGGCGCAGGACCTCGCCGTCGATGTGCTCGAGGACGATGGTGGCCGCCGCGCGGTCGATGTCGTAGACGACGGGCACGGGGACCCCGGCCCGCCGGGCGGCGAGCAGCAGTTGCGCCTCGTCCCGGGTGCGCTCGTCGCGCAGCCGGTCGTCGAGGGACTTGATGCGGTACGACTTGGGCAGCCGAACCTTGCGCAAGGTCGGGCGGTCGAGGAAGGAGGCCTGCTCGACGGTGGCTTCGGCGCCGCGAACCGGCTCGAAAGCGGGCGTGGGCCCGCTCACGCCACCACCTCAACGTGGTCGGTGCGCTGGTGGGGCATGACGGTGCTCTCGGCGAGTTGGGTGCTTTGCCCGGCCCGCAGCCGCCGCAGGCCCGACCACGCGATCATCGCTCCGTTGTCGACGAGGACCGGCCGCGGCGGACAGAAATAGGCGGCCCCGCGGGTTTCCGCCATCTCCCGCGCCATGGCCTGCAAGCGGCTGTTGCACGCCACGCCGCCGCCGAGCACCAATTCGTCCTTGCCGGTGTGGGCCAGCGCCCGCTCGGCCACC
>JBFJYU010000219.1:0-5784 GCA_041622435.1 Thermoplasmatota archaeon
AGCGTGCCGGGGGCGCCGGAGCCAGTCGGGTCCAGGAGGTGGGGTCCGGTGCCGCCCTCAGCAATGATGCGGCCTGTGTTGAACGCCTCGTCGCCGACCGAGACATCGTCGCCTTCGCGAATCGTTGCCTGCATGGCGACCTGCGGGAGGGCCATGGGCGCCGCGTTCGCGTCGCCGGCGGTTTGCTCGGACGCCGTTAGCTGGGTCTCGACGTACCAGTAGACCGCTGCCGGGTCCGTTGCGTTCAGCTCGGCGTCGTAGGACATGCCGCGCATGGCATGGTACCTGACCTCCGGCGCTTCGGACCGGTAGTCGACGAAGGTCGGCGACCCGTAGCCGTAGTACGTGTGGAACGCCTGGTCTGTGAAGGGGACGGACGGTGCGGCCAGGCACGTGGCCGTCGAGGTGGCTGTCCCATACGGGAACGAGGCTGCGTAAGCTTCCGGCGGCTCCTGGGTCGTGATGGGGAAGTCAACGACCCCATCGAGATGCATGTACAGCGCCGTCGGCGCCGCAGCCACGCCAGCCGGGACCCCCACGGTCGCCACCAGAACCAACGCCATCCAACGCACGGTCAATCACGAATGGCGCGTCATTTAACGGCGATGGGCAGGTCGTTCAGGTTCGACGGCGCCGACGCCGCTTGGCCGCTCCAATCAGCCGGCCAGCCTGTCGGCCAGCCCCGCCTAGCCTTTCACGACGCACATGGGCCGCAGGCGGGCGGCCTTGCGTGCGATTCCCGCCGTCTCGACGCTGTCGACGACCTCGCTCACGTCCTTGTAGGCCTCTGGGGCCTCCTCGGCGGCGACGTTGTTGCTGGCGGCGCGCACGACGATGCCCTTCTCCTCCCACAGCATCCGGATCAGTTCCGCGCCGCCAAACTCGCGCTTGGCCGCCGTGCGGCTCAGGCGGCGGCCGGCGCCGTGGCAACTGCTACCAAACGTCTGCTTGAGCGCTCCGTCACTGGCGGCCAGCAGGAACGACATCCGTCCCATGTCGCCGGGCACGACCACGGGCTGCCCAACGGCGGCGTAGCGGCCGGGAAGCGCCGCGTGGTTCGGCCCGAAAGCGCGCGTTGCGCCCTTGCGGTGGACGCACAGCCGCTTGCGTTGGCCGGCGCCCGGTCCGTCGCCGGGAATGATGTGCTCCTCGAACTTGGCGATGTTGTGGCAGACATCCCACACCACCTCGACGCCGGGGTGGTCGTCGGGGCCCTTGCCAAACAGACGGCCGAGGACCGCGCGCGTGTGGCTGGTCAGCACGCTGCGGTTGACGAACGCGAAGTTGGCGGCGGCCGCCATGGCGCCGAGGTACCGTTCGGCCTCCGGGCTGTCCAGTGGCGCGCACGCCAACTGCCGGTCGGGGAGGTCGATTCCATAGCGCGCCGTTGCGCCCTGCAACTCCTTCACGAAGTCGGTGCAGACCTGGTGGCCGAGGCCGCGGCTGCCCGTGTGCAACATGACGAGCACCTGGCCCACCTCCACGTCGTACGCCTTGCACGCCGCCTCGTCCCAGGTCTTGTCCACGGTTTGCACCTCGAGGAAGTGGTTGCCACTGCCGAGGCTGCCGAGGGTGCGCTTGCCGCGCAGCCGGGCCCGCTCGCTCACCTGTTCCGGCGCCGCCGGCAGCCGGCCGTTCTCCTCCATCGCCTCCGCGTCGCGGGCCGTGGCAAAGCCGTTCTCGACGGCCCAGTTGGCGCCCTCGGCAAGCACCGAATCCAGGTCGTTGAAGCCGATGGTGAGGCCGCCGCGGCTGCCCATGCCGCACGGCACGTCCGCATACAGCGCGTCAGCCAGCTCCTTCAGGCGCGGCCGGACCTCGGATTCGCTCAGGTCCGTCCGCAGGAGCCGGACGCCGCAGTTGATGTCGAAGCCCACGCCGCCGGGACTGACGACGCCGCCCTCGTCGGGGTCGAACGCCGCAACGCCGCCGATGGGGAAGCCGTACCCCCAGTGGATGTCTGGCATGGCGAGGCTGTGGCCGACGATTCCCGGCAGCGTCGCCACGTTGGCCACCTGCTCGGGCGCCAGATCGTCCTTGATGTGCCGAAGCAGGTGCTCGTCCGCGATGATCCGGCCGGGGACCCGCATGTTGAGGTTCCCGTCCTTTCCCTTGTACGACTGCGGGATCTCGTGCACGGCGTCGGCGATGCGGTTGAGGGGACCGGTCCAGGCCACGTTGGCCCTGGAAGCCGGGCCCGCTTAGGCGTTGCGGGTAGGCGCCGCGGGGCCGGGGGGTGGCCGCCACGACCGCGCCGGCCTCCCGCTCGCGGCCGCCCGCATATGGGGGCGTTACGGGACCTTCTGCCGGATGAGCTTGGCGACCGTGCCAGCGTCTTCCAGCGTGCTGATGTCCTGCGTGATCTCCTCGCCGCGGGCGATGGAGCGCAGCAGGCGGCGCATGATCTTGCCCGAGCGGGTCTTGGGGAGCCCCTCGGCGAAGCGGATGTCGTCGGGCTTGGCGATGGGGCCGATCTCCTTGGCGACGTGCTCGCGCAGTTCCTTCACCATGGCGTCGTCGCCGACGACGCCCTTGGCTGGCACAACGAACGCGCACAACGCCTCGCCCTTGACCTCATGGGGTCGCCCCACGACGGCGGCCTCGGCCACCTTTGGGTGAGCCACCAGCGCCGACTCGACCTCCATGGTGCCCAGCCGGTGGCCGCTGATGTTGAGCACGTCATCGAAGCGCCCGAGGATCCAGACGTAGTGCCGGCGTCTTTGTGGGCGGTACTGCTGGCGACTCACGTCGTATGATCGAACGGGTTCCAATACGCGTCAGGTAGCGCCAGTCGCCGCCGTTTGCCTTCGTAGACGAACAGATGCAGCAACGGGCACGTGCCGCGGACTCGAACCGGAAGATCCCGGTCGCTGTACGTTTACACCAGGCTAAAGCACGACGTCGCGGCAGGTTTCGCGGTAGACCGAATGCCCGACCTGGTCCGTCACGAGCAATTCATAGCAATATTCCCCCGGTTGTATCACCGAGTCGGTACAGCGGCCTTCCCGGTATGAATCGGCGGTCCAGGTTCGGCAGAGGTTGCTCGAGCTATATTCGCCCGTCACGGCGCGGAAATGACGGTCAATGTTGATTAGATCCAACCCAGACCCGGCGTCGGCCGCAGTCCAATCAACGTCGATCCGATAGCCAATCCCCTGCCCCGGACGCGGCAGGTAGGGCTTGGAAACCGCAAGCGTGGCGGTGGGGGGAGTACCATCGACCAAGAATCGATCAGGCAGGTACCCGACGTTGTTCGATTCGTCATATTCAGTGACTTCGCTGTTGAGATCAATGCGCCACCCAAAGTAGTAGGGCCCATCTGGGATCTGATTGTTGAGGTCGCGTGAGACGAACACGCGCCGGAAATCCTGGGGGTCGATGCTGCCAACCTCGTAGCTACCCAGTGGATAATCCGTTGGTGAAATGATCACGTCACGGCTTGCCCAAAAGCTCACATCGAAGGCTCCGCTCGGCGCTGTACCTGAGTTCCAGATGTCCATCCGTGCATCGAATGTTGAATCCGCTTGCAACATTTCCTCAACGACAACGTATTGGTGGTGAGGGTTCTGGAGCGTTCCGAATCGACCGACTCGTTCTTCGAGGTCGGCTCGGCTCGGCGGAACGGCATCGGAGGCAATCCATCCGTCGAATGTTGTCTTCCATGCGGGTGTGATTCGAACGGCTTTGTTGCTGCAAGGCAAGCCGTGGGTGGGATCGTTGGTAAATGTTGTGTGGCTCACGACGCTGATAACCTTGCGATCCCAGTAGTCGTAGATGGGTGAGCCACTCTGGCCGCCGGCGGTGTCCAGACTGTGGGTATGGCGGGTCCCGGAGGCTCCGCACCCTTCGGCCAAGGATCGGATTTGCGTGCGGCCGTCATCAAGGTCTCCGGGGTATCCTCGGGTTTCCAAGAGGGCGGAGGAATAGCGGGTATCGCTTGCTGAGGGCCCGTCGAAGGGGAAGTAGCCGGTATTGTCGCCAAGGGGTCGGGCAAGTGTCAGCACGGCTATATCGTAGATGTCCGCGCCGCCGCTGCTCAGCCATTCGGGGCTTTCGCTGTAACGGGTCACTCCTGAATAGCCGTATTCGGCCATCGACACCGGCGAATTGTGTGCATCGTTGTGGTGCCATCCGTTGATGAGTCCGGGGACAACCAACCAGTCACGGTGCACCTGCCAGCTTCCATCGTCTCGCACGCAGTGGGCATTGGTCAAGACATGATGCGCCGAAATCAGTGCACCACTACAGGCAGAAGCGGCACCATCTGACGTGATGAAATAAATCTTAACGGTGCGCGGATCGACCGATGATGCCGTCATCTGCTGCCGTCCATCCACTCCAATCACGCCATGGTTCATCTCGTACGAATAATTGATGTCGAAGCCGGCGGGAATGCTTTTCGTGCTTGCGCCCAGCGCGGTGGCGTCGATGGACAAGGGCACGCCATCGGCCGTGCCAGTTGGCCAGCCTTGATCAGCGGGGATGTCCTGATCAAGGGGTAGGCTCGCGCCAATTAGGGCGCCGACCACGATTACATGCGCCAAGACCGCAGTATAGGTCATGGCACGGCAACGGCCCCCCCCCCCGGCTTAATGGCAGTAGAATAGGCCAACGCCTGATCGAGTTCCGTTAAGTATAAGCCAGCAGAATGATGGCTGATGAGCGCCGTCTTCCCAGGCACCAGCGCCAGCGGACCGTCGGGGCTTCGTATCCTTGCGGTCGTGGGTTTGGCCGTTCTGGCTTCCGGGTGCTTCCAGGAGCCGGAGGCGCTGTTTGGCCTGAAGGCTCGGATTGACGAGAATGCGTCTTCGGCCGGCCAGTCGGAGGCCTATGCTATCATCGAACGCCACGGCGTATCCGTAGCAATTACGCCGGAGGACCCCTATTGGTGGCTCATGTCTGACATCCCTTCATCCAACTGCCCCCTGCTTCGAGAGGAGCTGGCTGCCCACCCGGCGGTGCTGCGAGTAACCGAATGCACCAAGCAACCTTGACGCCTGCCTTCGGCTCATGTCGATAACGGCTCCTGACGCGCTAAATCAGGCAAAGAATGCGCCTAGTAGTTTTAAATAAGGTCCATCAGACCGGCTCGCCATGAGCCCCGTCTTGGCGGGCACCAGCGCCAACCGACCGTCCGGGCTTCGAATCCTTGCGGTCATGGGCTTGGCAGTTCTGGCTTCCGGGTGCTTCGAGCAGACGGACCCTCTGTTTGGCCTGAACGCTCGGATTAACGAGAATGCGTCATCGGCCGACCGGTCGGAACTCCATCTCCTCATTGAGCGCCGTGGCACAGAGGCCTACATAATCCCGGAGGACCCTGATTGGTGGCTCATGTCTGACATCCCATCATCCAACTGCCTCTTGCTTCGAGAGGAGCTAGCCGCCCACCCAGCGGTGCTCCGAGTGACCGAATGCATCAAGCAGCCTTGACGCCCGCGTCCGCCCGGCGTCGATCGCCGCTCTCTTACTGTCTTGCACCCAATATGTTCGGAGCGCGCCCGGCGCCGAGCCTATCGGATGAGCTTCGCCACGGTGCCGGCGTCTTCCAGCGTGCTGATGTCCTGCGTGATCTCCTCGCCGCGGGCAATCGAGCGTAGCAGGCGTCGCATGATCTTGCCAGATCGGGTCTTGGGGAGCCCCTCGGCGAAGCGGATGTCGTCGGGCTTGGCGATGGGGCCGATCTCCTTGGCGACGTGCTCGCGCAGCTCCTGCACCATGGCGTCGTCGCCCTCGAGGCCCTTGGCCAGAACCACGAAGGCGCACAGGGCCTCGCCCTTCACCTCA
>JBFJYU010000220.1:0-5780 GCA_041622435.1 Thermoplasmatota archaeon
CATTGGAATGCTTCACCGAAGTGACGTTCAAGGCAACCAAGGTGCAACAGGGGCTGAGGCCCGACGGCTTAATCGTGCTGAATACCGGGCGCCTCGTGCGGACTTTCCTGGTTGAAACCAAAACCCGTCGGAACGACTTGACGGAAGAGCAACTGGTCAAGTACGTTGATTTGGCCCGAAGCCTGGGCCTCGACGGTCTAATCACCATCTCGAATCAATTCGCAGCCATTTCCACCCACCACCCCGTTCCACTTCCGAAAGCCAAGCTCGGCAAAACCGGTCTTTTCCACTGGTCTTGGGGTGCCGTCGTAACAGAGGCCCAGTTGTTGGCGGAAAACAAGGATGTCAGCGACCCTGATCAGGCCTACATCTTGCACGAACTCCTCCGCTTTTTGGTCGATGACAAAGATATCGTCCGGCCTTTTGATTCGATGGGCCCTGGCTGGGACGAAACCTGTGAAAAAGTGAACCTCAATCAAGCTATCGTCAAGAGTGCCGACCATGCGCGTGAGACAATTTCGAACTGGCATGAACTTGTCAGGTCCCTGTCCCTGGATCTTGGTCGGAGAACCGGACGCTCGGTTCGCACAATTCTGCGGCGCGGAGAATTGTCAAATCCGCTAGAGCGCGTCGAGAATGACCTCAACGACCTGACAAAACAACACCGCCTGACAACAACTTTTGAGGTGCCCGACGCCGCCGGAAGAATCACCTTGACAATTGATCTTCGGACCCGTACCTTGCGTGCTGAAATGCGAATTGACGCCCCGAAAGACAAGGCCCGGCCCGTGACAGCCGTGCGGTGGCTGGTGCGCCAATTGGCCGAGGCTCCAGCGGAGACGTTGGTTCAGGCCCAATGGCCGGGGCGGGTTGCCAATACGACCGTGGCCCTGAGAGAATTGCGCGAAGACGAGTCCTCGTTGGTTCCTGAAGGCATGAAGGACATCCCTGTCGCGTTTACCGTGATCAGCCATCAGGACCTCGGCCGCCAGTTCCGCGCCCGGCGCAAGTTTGTGGAAGCTGTAGAAAAGTTCCTTCCGATGTTCTACGCAGAGGTCGGCCAACGGATCACCGCTTGGGTGCCAACGCCGCCCCAGGTCCGCGAAAAGGAAGAGTCGGCTTCCGAATCACCTTCGATCGACGTACGTCTTGAGGAAGCCTAGCGCCCGCTGGCCGCCCCGACTGGTTTGGTTGAACACGACGCGGTCGCCGCCGCCCGCCGACCCGAGCGGTTATCCGCCTCCCTGGTCTGGTCGCGGGCGTGAGTCGCCCGGCGGCCATGGCGGGAGTGGTGGGCATCAGCTTCAGCGCGATCTTCGTGCGCCTGGCTGGCGTCAGCCCCGGCACCTCTGCGGTGTACCGGGTGGCGTACGCGTTGCCGCTGCTGCTCCTGGTGTGGATGCGCGTGGCGAGGCGCGACGAGCGGGGGGCCGGTGAACGGTGGCTGGCGTTCGCGGCGGGCGTGTTTCTCGCCATTGACCTGAACTTGTGGCACCGCAGCATCGAGTACGTGGGTGCCGGTCTTTCGACGGTCATCGCGAACCTCCAAGTGGTTCTGGTGGGGCTGGCGGCCTGGTTCCTGCACGCGGAGCGGCCGCCGCGCGTGGCCCTGCTCGCGGTGCCGGCGGCGGTGCTGGGCGTTGCCTTGACCAGCGGCCTGGGGCGGGCGGGAGCGTACGGTTCGGACCCGGTGGCTGGCTCCCTTTTGGCGGTCGGCGCTGCCTTCGCCTACACCGGTTTTCTTCTGTTGCTGCGGGCGAGCAACAAGCGCCGCGGCCCGGCGGCCGGCCCCATCCTTGACGCGACGCTGGGCACCTGCGTCGGCGCGCTCGCGCTGGCGCCGCTTGACGCTGGCTTCTCGTGGCAGCCGTCGTGGCCAGCCCACGGCTGGCTGCTTCTGCTGGCCCTGGGGTCCCACTCGCTCTCCTGGCTCGCCCTCACCCACGCCCTGCCCCGGCTGCCGGCGCTGACCACCAGCGTTCTGCTCTTGATCCAGCCCTGCCTGACTTTGCTGTGGGGTGCGCTCCTGTTTGCGGAGGCCCCGTCGGCCTTGCAATGGGGCGGCGTCGCGTTGGTGATGGCGGGGGTGGCGGCGACCGCATTCCTGGGGCAGGCGACGGGGTCGACGGACGCGAGCCCCGCAGCCACGTGAGCCCATTGTCGTTGAACAGGTCCAGCAAGATGGGCGGTCATGGCCAAGCGCCGCCTCGACGCTGGTTTGTCGGGCACCGCCAGACCGCTGAAGCTACCGCAGCCGTTATGCCCAAAACCCGTGTCGCCGCCCTCATGGACCGGCAGCTCCTCGAGGAGATCGCCCAGACGATCGTTGCCGACGGCAAGGGCATCCTCGCCGCCGACGAATCAACACCGACCTGCACCAAGCGCTTCAAGGGCATTGGCGTTGAGTCGACGGAAACCACGCGCCGCGACTACCGCCAGATGCTCTTTGACACCCCTGGCATCGAGGACGCGATCGGCGGCGTCATCCTGTTCGACGAGACCCTGCGCCAGGACAGTGCCGCCGGCCAGCCGCTGCGCGAACTGCTGGCGGGCAAGGGCGTCTTCCCCGGCATCAAGGTCGACACGGGCGCCAAGCCCCTGGCCAACCACCCCGGCGAGAAGATCACCGAGGGGCTCGATGGACTGCGCGAGCGCCTCGCCGAGTACGCCGAACTGGGCGCCAAGTTCGCCAAGTGGCGCGCCGTCATCACCATCGGCGAGGGCATGCCGAGCAACGCGTGCCTCGTTGGCAACAGCCACGGCCTAGCCCGCTACGCGGCGTTGTGCCAGGAAGCCGGCATCGTCCCCATCGTGGAGCCCGAGGTCCTCATGGACGGCGACCACGACATCGATGTCTGCGAGGAGATCACCCGCGCCGCGTGGGACATGCTGTTCGGCGCCCTCAAGGACGCCGGCGTGCACTTGCCCGGCATCCTGCTCAAGCCCAGCATGATCATCAGCGGCAAGGAAGCCCCCGACCGCGCCGGCCCCGAGGAGGTCGCCGAGCGCACCGCGCTCGCTCTGCTTGACTGCGTGCCCGCCAGTGTCCCCGGCGTTGTGTTCCTGTCCGGCGGCCAGACCCCCGAGGAAGCCACGGAGCACCTGCGCTTGATGAACGAGCGCTACGCGTTCCCGTGGAAGCTCAGCTTCAGCTACGGCCGCGCCCTGCAGCAACCCGCCCTCACCGCGTGGGCCGGCAACAATGCCAACAACCCCGCCGCGCAGGCGGCCCTCAAGGAGCGCTGCGACGCCAACCGTGCCGCGGCGCTCGGCAAGAAGTTCGTCGCGGCGTAACCTCGCGCCAGGTTTCGCCGTCGAGGCAGGCCCCGGTTCTGCTGCCGCCCACCTGGTGGTCGGTCAGCGTGCCAAAATCACGGCCTACTGGCGAGGCCTTTTCTGGCCCCTTCAGTGTTGGGGGCCATGGTTAACGGCGCACGTTTTGCGGCGCTCATCGTTGCCCTGGCATCGCTCGCAGGCTGTACCGAGCCAGCCGAGACCGGGCCGGAAGAAGGGCCCGAGCCGGGCCCCGACGCGGGCACGGGCGCGCGATCCCTGGAGTTCCAATCCATCGCTGGCGTCGGCACCGTTCTGGTCGACAGCGCCGGCAGGACGTTGTACGTCTTCACCGACGACGAGGCCGGCGTCAGCACGTGTTTGGGCACTTGCCTTGTGAACTGGCCGCCGGTTGTGGCCAGCGAGGCGCCGCCTGCGCCGCCGGTCGTAGCCGGTGACCTTGAGGTCATCCAGCGCGCCGACGGGATCCTGCAACTGGCCTACAAGGGGCTCCCCCTGTACTACTACGCCGGCGACACCAGCCCGGGCGACGCCAAGGGCGACGGGCGAGGGGGCGTCTGGTTCGTCGTGCGCCACCCGCCCAGCAACTCTGAGATGCTCAACGACGCGGGACCATTCGAGGTCCTCCAGGAGACCATCGCGTACCACGGCCAGGTGGAGGGCAGTTACGCCCGTCCGGCCGACGGGAGCGCCAAGGCCGGCGTGGTCATGATCCACGAGTGGTGGGGCCTCACCGACAACATCCGGGACATGGCGTACCTGCTGGCCACGCACGGATACGCCGTCGTCGCGGTCGATCTCTTCGAGGGAAGTGTTGCGGCGACCCCCGCCGAGGCGCTGGCGCAGGTCCAAGGCCTCGACCAGGACGAGGCGAATGCGAACATGCAAGCTGCGGCTGACTACCTCCGCGTGGCCGGGGCCGAGGGCATCGTCTCCCTGGGCTGGTGCTTTGGCGGCGGGCAATCACTGCAACTGGCACTCAGTGGCGAGACGCTTGCGGCGACCGTCATCTACTACGGCTCCCTGGTGACCGACGAGGCGCGTCTGGCAGCCATCGAATGGCCCATCCTGGGCATCTTCGGCGAAGACGACGACTTGATCCCGCCCGCAGCGGTGCGTGGGTTTGAAGCCGCCCTTGCCAACGCCAGCATCGAGAACACGATGTACATCTACCCGGATGTCGGCCATGCCTTCGCCAACCCGTCCGGCGACGCCTGGGCCCCCGACCAAACCGCCGACGCGTGGGTCAGAACGCTTGCGTTCCTCCGGGCGAACGCCTCCTAGCGGCGTGGCGCCGCGACGCCCAACCCGGCCGGGGTGCTTGGGACGCGGCGCGTGGCGGCGGGAGTCACGGCCCGCACGGCAGGCGCCCACATCGGAGTCCTGGGTTTTTCCCACGCGTCCGGATGCAGGCGGCCGCGGCGCTACTCCTGTTGGCCCGGTAGCCCCTTAGCGCGCCCCAGCCATCAGCCAGCGTGAGCCCTCCCGGCTTCGTTGCCGCCGCCGTCATGATGATCGCGCTCGCCCTGGCCCACTCGATTCTCGGCGAGAAGTTCATCCTGATCCGTCTGTTCAGGCGGGACTTGCCCAAGCTGTTCGGCGACGACTCGTTCACCAAGCAGACGCTCAGGTTCGCCTGGCACGCCCTCACGGTCGCCTGGTGGGCCATCGCTGCCCTGTTGCTGTTGGCGCCGGCGAGCGCCGAGCAGGTGATCGGCTGGACCGTGGTCTGTGGACTCGGCGCCACGTCGGTGATGACGATCGTCATTTCGCGGGGGCGACACCTGTCATGGGTGGTGGAACTGGCGGCCATTGGGGCCTTGCTGGTCGAGCTGCTGGCGTGACGATTGGATGGCCGGCGCCGGTCACGGGGTACGAGTTGCTGCTCATCGGTCTTCCAGGTCCTCCAAGTCCAGAACCGGTGCGTCGCTCACGATGGAAGACACGGGCGGCCGCAGGCACGTCCCGTGGGCCGGTGCCGGCGCTTTGGACGTGGCATCGACCCAGGCGCAAGCGGAAGGCTCCCTCACGGCGTAGACCCACTCCTCTTTCTCGCCCGCCATGCGCAGCCCGGCATCATTCGCCCCGGTGTCGACGCGGGCATCATCGACAACGATACCCGCCCCGATGTGGTCGATGACAATTCCAGTCGAACCAGCTGATGCGCCACCCGCACCCCATGCGTCCACCGGCAGGTCATGGCCCATGGGAGCGCTCGCGTCGAGCACATACGACGTCGTCGGGCCGCAAGGGTCGCCGGGAATCGGCGTCTGCGTGAGCTGGCCGTCGGCCTGGAACGAATCCCCTTCATCGAGTGGTGACGGATGGGCATCATAGCCCGCGACAGCCGCTGCGCATTCGACATCACCTGAGCGGTGCGGGGCGCATGCGTCGATCAGAGCCTCGACCACCAAGCCCCACCCAACGCAGAGCGCCGTGGGTGGATTCTGGTCGGCAAGTCCGACCATGATGCGCTGGTTCGCCGC
>JBFJYU010000221.1:0-5779 GCA_041622435.1 Thermoplasmatota archaeon
CGCGGCGTGTCCAGGATCTCTCGGCCCGACGCCGCGCGCTGGCCGTCGCGGCCGCTCTGGCGACCATCGGGGTCGTCGACGCGCTCATCCTGGGGCCCACCGAGCCGACCCCCTGGGCCCCGATTCTATCGGTCGCCAAGATTCCTGCCGCGGCCCTCGTCTGGTGGGCCTACTTCCGCCAGGAGCCCCCCGCTGCCGAGGCCGGCCACCAGCCGCCCGGCGTGGGCGGCCCGGGCTGACCGCGCCCCGCTCGGGGCCCCGGGCGCCCGGCGAGACTGCACATCCGCACCTCTTATACCAAAGCCCATCCTGCTGCGGCCAACGAGGCCATCCCATGACCCAGAAACCCCTCACACTCCTGGAGAGTCGCAAGAAGGACCTGGGCCTTGACCTGAGCGACAACGACCTGCGGGAGTTGTACACGACCATGGTCCGGGTTCGCAAGATGGACGAAAAACTGGTGCTCCTGCAACGCCAGGGGCGCATCGGTTTCTACCTCGAATGCCGGGGTCAGGAAGCGGCGCACATCGGAGCCGCCTTCGCCCTTGAACAGGACGACTGGGTGTTCCCCCACTACCGCGACCAGGGCATCGCCCTGCTGCGCGGCGCCAGCGTCCAACAGCTTGTCCACCAGTGCTACGGCAACGCCGAGGACAACGTCAAGGGCCGCCAGATGCCCGTCCACTACTCGTTCAAGGACATGAACTACGTGTCCGTCAGCAGCCCGCTGGGCGTGCAAATCGTCCAGGCGGCCGGCACGGCGTACGCCATGAAGGTGAAGGGCACCAACCAGGTGGCCCTGACCGGCTTCGGCGACGGCTCCAGCAGCGAGATCGACTTCCACAGCGGCCTCAACTTCGCGGCCGTCACCAAGAGCCCCTGCATCTTCCTGCTGGAGAACAACCAGTGGGCCATCAGTGTGCCCGTGGAGAAGCAGTCGGCCAGCGAGACCTTCGCCCAGAAGGCCGTGGCCTACGGCATGCCGGGCGTACGGGTCGACGGCAACGATGTGCTGGCCATGTATCAGGCGGCCAAGGAGGCGGTCCACCGGGCGCGCAACGGCGAAGGCCCGACCCTGATCGAGGCGGTCACCTTCCGCATGGGCGCCCACAGCACCTCGGACGACCCCAGCCGCTACTGCCCGCCTGAGATGTACGAGGAGTGGGAGAAGAAGGACCCCATCGCACGCTTCGAGAAATTCCTCCTCAAGAACGGCACCATCGACGAAGCGTTCATTGAGAAGACGGCCAAGGCCGCCGAGGCCGACGTGGCACAGGCCATCAAGAACGCGGAGGCGGCCGAACCCATGCCGCCAGCCGACAGCATGTTCGACGACGTGTACGAGAACGTGCCGCCGATTCTGGAAGACCAGCGAGAGGCGATGCGCAAGGACTTCGACGAGCACGGCGTTCCGGGAGGTCACTGAATGGCGAACATGACGCTCATCCAGGCTGTCACCCACACCCTGGACCAAGCGATGGACCGCGACAACGACGTGTGCGTTCTCGGTGAGGACGTCGGCAAGAACGGCGGCGTTTTCCGCGCCACCGACGGCTTGTGGGCCAAGTACGGCGACGCCCGCGTGCTGGACACGCCGCTCAACGAGAGCCTGATCATCGGCGGGGCCGTCGGCATGGCCCTGTACGGCCTGCGACCCGTGCCCGAGATCCAGTTCCAGGACTTCATCTTCCCCGGCTTTGACCAGCTCGTGAGTGAGGCGGCCAAGTTCCGTTACCGCTCCGGCGGCGAGTACACGGTCCCGATGACCGTGCGCACGCCCTACGGCGGCGGCATTCGCGGCGGCCACTACCACAGCCAGTCCGGCGAGGCGTACTTCGCCCACACCCCCGGCATCGTGGTCGTCATCCCGAGCAACCCGTACGACACCAAGGGCCTGCTGCACGCCAGCATCGAGTCGAACGACCCGGTGATTTTCATGGAGCCGAAGAAGATCTACCGCGCCGCCAAGGGCGAGGTGCCGGAGGAGCACTACACGGTACCCATTGGCGAGGCGAAGGTCACGCGCGAGGGCGACGACATCACCCTGATCTCGTACGGCGCGATGCTGCCGGTGTGCGAAGTGGCGGCCGAGCAGGCGGAGAAGGACAACATCAGTTGCGAGGTCGTGGACCTGCGCACCATCAACCCCTGGGACCGCAAGACGGTCCTTGGCAGCGTGCGCAAGACCGGCCGCGCCATCGTGGTCAATGAAGCGCCCCTGACGGGCGGCTTCGCCAGCGAGGTCTCGGCCACCATCGCCGAGAACGCCATCGAGTACCTGGAGGCGCCCATCCGGCGCGTCACGGGCTACGATACACCGTTCCCGTACACGCTGGAGAACCTGTACATGCCCAACGCCAACAAGGTTCTCGCGGCGGTTGAGGACGTTATCAATTTCTGACCCGCGTACCTGTAGCACACGCCTGTACAGGTCGGTTCCCGGCCGTCGGCTGCACGCCGGCCGGCCCGCCGCCCGCGGACGGCGCCGGCGTACACGACGCGGCCACGGGCTTGGAATAACTAATGAATGCACGTCAAATGCGTGATTCCATGGTATCGCCGAAGCCTTTGGTCGCCCTACTCGCCGCGTTGCTGGTTGTGACTTGGGTCCCGACGCTAACGACGGCAAACCCGCACCCCGCCATCGCCATCGATGGCGACGCAGACCTCGCGGGGCAGGCGGCGGCCAACGGCTGGCCCGGCAGTGGCACCGCAGCCGACCCGTACGTGATTGCGGATGTGACCATCTCGGCGACTACGCCTCAGGGCATTCGCGCGGCAAACGTGGTGCTCAAGAACCTGGACGCACACTTGGTCTTGGACAACGTGCACTTGCTGGGCGGCGTGGACCGCTACGATCAAGGCATTTTCGCGCGGAATGTCGACAACTTGACGATTCGTGACAGCCTTTTCGAGGGCGAGGGCACGGGGTTGGTCGTCGAGAGTTTTCCCGCCGGCGACAACATCCGACTGGAGCGCAACACGTTTTCGACGCTCGGCAACAGCATGACGTTCATCAACACCAACGAGCTTGTGGTTGATAGCAACGTCATCCACGGGTGGAGTTGGGTTCGTGCGGATGGCGTCGATATGCGGAGCAACACCTACTACGGGTCCGCCGACTTTGAAGGTGCATCCTGGATCGTTGACGGCAACGCTTTCTTGCCGGTCGCGGGCGCCCAGGTGAGCTACCTGTCGGGCCGGCACCTGGTGGAGTGGGAGTGGAACAACAATCAGGCTACCCATTTGCGCGTTCGCGGTTCGATCACGAACGCCGCGTTCACCGACAGCACGTTGACTCAACTGTGGCTGCATGAGTTGGACGCGCCGGCCACGGGTCTCACGATTGCTGACAGCGCCCTTGGTGCGGCGCGGGTCTACGCCGACGGGGCCACGATTGCAGGCAACCAATTTGGGGAACTTTCGCTTGAACGAACATCGGGCACGTCGCTGCGCGGCAACACCATCGTGGGCGACGGCCAGGGCGTGGGCGTCCTGCTCTTGGGCTCCAGCTCCAACGTGATCTCCGGCAACGTGGTCACGGGCCATGCAACGGGGATCCAACTGCAGAACGCCGATGACAACAGCATCTTCGACAACGCGTTCGACAACGGCGTGAACGCGAAGGTCAACCCGGCGTCGACGGGCAACCTGTGGTCAACCGTGCCAGCCTTGGGCCCCAACGTGGTGGGCGGCCTCCTGGTGGGCGGCAATTATTGGAGTGACTACGCCGGTGAGGACCGCAACGGCGACGGGTTTGGGGACACGCCGTACGCGCGTGGCAACCCGGTGGGCGCGCTTCCGGATGCCTGCTTCCAGATCTGCCTGGCGAGCGGGCTCCAGGGCTTCATGCAGCCGTGGGTGTCGGCCGGCCCCTTGGATGCACTGCCGTTGGTGCGTTAGGCGAGTCCAGCCCTAGCGCACCGGGCTGGCGGGCCTGCGTTTGTTCATCGCTTGCTGCCTCCGGCCTCGCCATGGAAACCAGCCGGTTTCCTATCACATATGGAGCCAGCCAAAGAAATTCACATACTTCCTTGGGTATCCAAGCCGCGGTTGACGCCGAGGCGCCAGGAGCAGCCGTCGGGTCCGCCCGCCGATGGAGGGCTGCTCCGAGCGCGGGACCTTGGCAGCACGGGCGTCGAGACGCGGCCAAACGCCCCGCGACCCGAACGGGCTCCAGGTAACGATGGCCGCCCGCCGCCGCAGCACGCGCCACGCAACCAAGACTAAAAAAAACGGATCAACGTATTCGGGCCTGGTGTTTGCTTGAGTCTCAACCAATCCATGAGCCGAATTCGCGCGTTTTTCCTGTCGCTGCTGCTGGCCGGCCTGCTCGTCACGACCGCCGCCCCGGTGGACGCCTCGATCCATTGCCGCGTCTTTGACCTCGCCGACTCCGGCGCCAACGTCGGCGCCACCGTTGACATCCGCAACAACCGCTTCCGCGACGACTCGTCGGGGAACCAGATCTCGTTCATCTCCGCCGGCGAGGCCATCAAGTGGACCGTCACCCAGGGCTGCCACACGATCAACCAGGGCCTGCACAGCTTTGGACCCCAGTCGGGCTTTGCCAGCGGCTTCCTGTCCACGATCGACCAGGTGACTGGCGAAACCGGCGAGTCGACCTTCACGGCCGAGTTCACCGAAGCCGGCATCTTCAGCTACTACTGCCAGCCGCACGTTAACGGCGGCATGCGCGGCCTCGTCGTCGTTTCCGAGTAGCCCGGTTGGGTGCGCTTGGTCCCTCTTCCTGCTCAATCCCATCTCTTCTCTAAGCCGCTGGGCGCGCCGTTCTCCTCGACACACTCCCGCTCGGCGCCCTGCGCTCGGCTTCAACCCGCGGTCGGCCAAAGCTAAGAACCCGGCGGTAGGTACCTCGCCAGGTGGTTTTGTCATGCAAACCGGTTCAACGAAGAAATTGCGCGCGCTCGTGCTCTCAACGGCGACGACGGCGATCCTGATGATGGCCGCCGCACCCGTTGACGCCACCGTCCACTGCCGTGTGGACGACCGCGGCGCGGTTGGGGCCACGATTGGCGCCACGGTGGACACAGGGAACAATTACTTCCGCGACGACCTCACCGGCACGCTGGTGACGATCATTTCCGCCGGCGAGGCCGTGCAGTGGCGCGTCACCCAGGGCTGCCACACAATCAGCCACGGCTTCACGCGGCAGATCGACACCCCCGGCAGCCCCGAGTACGAGAGTGGTGCGCTGGCGCCTTTCGACCAGGAGACGGGCGCCACGGGCATCTCGACGTTCACGTTTGAGTTCAAGGAGCCGGGCATCTACAGCTACTTCTGCCGGCCCCACGACGACCAGATGCGTGGCGTCGTGGTCGTGACGCCGTAGGGCGCTCGACTGCTTTTCCGCCTCTCGCATTCATTTTTTTTACAGCGTAGTCCGCCACCGTTGCGCTACGCCGCGATCGCTTGGCCCTGCTCCCAGTCAGCGCGGGTCATCACCCGGACCTCCAGTTCTGGCATGGCGTCGGCGTGCAGGGCGCGCGCCACGACGTATCCGCTGGCGTGGCCGGCCGCGTCGAGCCAGTTGGGGTGCCCAGGGTCCTTGGGCGCGACGACCACCTCGAAGGTGCCATCCTCCGCGTCGGCGATGGACTCGTGGTTGATGTGGATGCGGTGGCGTTCGTAGTCGAAGCTCTCCAGCCACTGGTTGTACAGACAGAAGCCGAAGTACCGTGCCTTCGGGAGGCGGCCCCGAATGAGCATGATGTGGTCCTCGGCGAGACTGAACCATGCGGCGCGGTATTCGTTGCCC
>JBFJYU010000222.1:0-5768 GCA_041622435.1 Thermoplasmatota archaeon
CGGTGCGCCTGTGGAGGGCGGCCGCGAGGCCGGCGTACAGGCACAGCGCGAAGAGGTACAGGGCGTTGACGCGGTGCAGCGCCAGGCCGGCGGCGCCGAGGGCGCCTGGTGCCAGCGCAACGAGGGCGGTGACCATGGCGATGGCGACCGACCACGCCAGTTCGACGCGGGGGATGATCAACGCGTCGCGCAAGTGCAGCCGGTGGACCCGGTCGCGGGCGAAGATTCCCGCCACCCAGAGCCAGAACGCTGCGGTCGCCGTCTCGCCCTCGTCCAGAAACGTCGGGCGGTCGCCCCGGACCCACAACGCGATCCAGTAGCCGACGACGGCGCTGGCGACCAGGCCGAGGACGACGTGGATCGCGACTGCGGCGCCCGCGCGGGCCCAGGCCATTGCCTCGAATGCCCGCACCAGCCCGGCCGGCAGCAGCCCCGCCGTCAAATCCGGGATGAGCCACGAGAGCAGGGACGCCAGGCCGGTGGCGGCCACGGGCACCAGGACGGCAACGGCGAGTCGGCCGACGCGCTCGTGGCGCCGGTGCAGGGCGGTCGCCCGGTTTGCGCGGGTCATGGTTCGGTCCCCCAGTACACGGTCTCGGGCCAGTGGCCGGACAAGTGGCAGTTGTAACAGCCGCCAGACAGGTTCTCGGGGTAGGGGCCCGTGTTGTGACAATACGCGCAGGCGGTCTGGCCGGTGCGCGCCGTGTCGTCGGCCGGCATTTCCGCCTGGATGAACGGAATGTGGGTCGTGTGCAGGTCCTCCATGGGGTAGAGTTCGTCCGGCTCGCCGACGGGGGGCCCAAACCTGTGGCAATCCGTACACACGGACACATACCCGTGCTCGGTGCCGGGCTCCATGGGTGGCGGCTCGACGCTCTGCTGGCCCATGTTCTGGGGCGCGATCGGCACCCCCCAGGCCTCGGCGATCTCCAATGTGATGGCCGGGTTGTGACAGAAGCCGGTGCAGCCCCAGCGCTCGTTGATCAGCTTGTGGTCGCGGCCGTCGCCGTCGAGATCTTTGGAACGTTCGAGCAGCTCGGCGGGCCGGATCGTGTCCCTGTACACCGGTGTGCCGGCCAGCCCGGAGAAACCCGGTTGGTCAATCGTGGTCAGCCAGCCGTGGCAGGCTTCATCGCAGGTTTCGGGGAACACGAGCGCGTCGCCGCTGTGCGGCTGGTGGCATTGGCCACAATCCTGGTTGGTGGGGTCGTGATGACCCCTGCCGTCGCCCGTCCAGTTCGCAAAGCCCGCTCCGCGAGCGCGCATCCAAGCCACCTGGCTCCGCGCGTCCGACTCCTGACTCCAGGCCAGCCGGGGCGCATCGCCCCCGCCGTCGTGGCACGTGTCGCACTGTTGGTTGCCGTGGGCTCCGAGTTTGGCGAGGCCGCCGACCGGGGCGCCAGCGCCGTGGCACGCCGTGCAGGAGCGCGCCCCCTCGGCCGCAGCGTGGGACGCCGGGACCTCGTGGTCGGCGTGGCAGGTCAGGCAGTCGCGCTCCAGCCGCTCAAGGGAGGGAGCCGTCAGGTTGTGGGCCCCGCCGTGGCATGTCTGGCACTCGGACTCTTCGAAGGCGACGTGTTTCAGCGCGACCAGCGAATCCTGGTTGGCGGCGTCCTGGTCGTGGCATCCCGCGTCCGTGCACGTGCGAATGTCGTCGGGGTTGCGGTTGCCGTGGGTGGCGTGGCATTCGCGGCAATCTTGGGCCACCTCGGAGTGGCCGGTGACGCGCGTGACGAAATCCAGCGGCGCATCCCGATGGCACAGGCTGCAATCGTCCTTTTCCAAAATGGCGTCAGGAAAGAAATAGCCCGTGGCGTTGGTGTGGTGCGGTGAGTGGCACATCGCGCACTGGGTCTTGAAGCGGTCGTGCTCCTCGGGGAGGCTGGCGCGCAAGCCGTCGCCGTGGCACTTGAGGCAATTCTCGTCCGGCACGGTCCGGACGGCGTCCGCGCCACCAAGATCGTCCGGGTCGTAGTCGTGCGTGACCCAGTACTTCCAAACGTGCCGCGCCGACGTGACCATCAGGTCCAGTTGGCCCCCGAGGCCGGGCCCCGTGTGACAGTCGAGGCACTGGGCGGTTTCATTGATGATGTGAGCGACCATCACCTGGTTGTGGCCCGGCTCTGCGAACGTCATGTAGGTGGGCTCCATGACGTGGCACGTTCGGACACAAAATTCCGGCGATTCGTGAAATTCCCACAATTCGTAGGCGACGTACGCGGAGGCTTGGACACCGAGTACCAGCACCGCCACGGCAGCCATCTGGAACCGCGTTGTCTTGTTCAGGAAGGTGAGGCACGCGCCACCGGCGGCCGCCACGATGCCCGCCAACGTCACCAGGGCCGGGGCCGCTGGCGCCGAGATGTCGCGGACCGGCTGCCCATCCGGCTGGTTGACGGTCAAAAACGCCTCTGGCGCAACGGCCACGACGAAGGCCGCAAAAGCCAGGCCGGCAAACAGGGCCAACGCAACGCCCAGCACGCGTCGCCGGGCGCGCCCACGGGTATCCTCCACAAAGCGCGAAAGCCGCTGTCAAGGGTGAACGCCATGCCTGGTTCTTACACGTGAGAAGAGCCGTTCTGCCTTAAGCAGCGGTGGCATTTCCCCCGGCTTGATGGGGATCCCCTCCGGGTGGCTGGTAGCGTTTGTCTGGTTCATTGCAATGGCTTGCCTACTGCCGGCCGCGTCGGCTGCGGGCGGGGGCGATGGCGCCCCCCAGCCCGATCGCCTCGGCGTCACACTGGTGCCCATTGCGTACCATCCACACCCCGACGACGCGGACCCCCTCGGGGTACCGTACTGGGTCCAGGGCGACCAATCGTGGGACTATTTCCAGGGCGCCTACGCCCGGCTTGACACCCAGAGGGACGGTTTCGCCTTCCCGAGCCTGGTCGTCGACGGCATCGATCTCGTGGAGGGGCTGCCCGGCGGCGATGGCGCGTCAACGTTGGCCGCGTACCGCGAGGCCTGGTCGGCGCGCGCCAGCGTGGCCGCTCCGGTCGGCCTGGTGGTCAACGCCACCCTTGGCGACCGCCTGGAGGTAGCCATCAGGGTTGAACCGGCGGGCCCGGTGGACGATCGCGGCCTGCGCTTGCACTGGGCGATCGTGGAGGATGACGTCTATTACCGGCCGCCGGCGGCGCTGTCCAACGGGGTTTTCGTGCACCGCTTCACGGCCAGGGCCATCAACGACTGGCCCCCCGAGGAAGTTGACGTGACCGATGGTTTCGATGCCAGCGTGAGCATCGGGTTGGACCCGGATTGGGAGCCGGATCGCCTCCACGTGGCGGTGTGGGTGCAGAACCACGACGAGGCCAACGGCGCGTTTGCCCTGGGCGAGGTGGTGCAGGCGACGCGCCACGCCGTCGGGGCTCCGGCCACCACCCAGGACCCGTCCCGGCGGGGGGTTCTGGTGGAGATGTTCACGGCCACGTGGTGCCCCTCGTGCCGGTTGGGCGACGACGCCCTGGATCACTTGGCGCGGGAGGCAGGCTTCGCGTCGCATGATTACCGGGAGCCCCGGTGGGTGTACCTTGGCACGCCACAATGGGGTTGGCTCGGCGCCGGGGGGCTGGCTGGCGGGGCTGTGGCCGCCGCCGCGTTCAGGAGGCGACCGTGAGCGCGCTGGCGGCAACCGGCGAGGCGTTCCAGTGGGCAGCCCTGGCCGCGCTGCTCATCGCGTTGGCACTGCAGGCGTTCTGGCTGCGCTGGGGCCGCGCTAGCCTGGCGGGTCCGTCGCGGGTAGCTGGCGCGGCTGCGGCCGTCCTGACCACGCTGGCGCTCCTCGTTCTCGTGACCGCGTTCCTGGCCAAACGCATCGACATCGAGTACGTTCACCTGTACACCCGGACCGACTACAGCGTCTGGTACCGCCTGGTGGGCGTCTGGGGCGCCCAGAAGGGCACCCTTCTCCTGTGGGCGGCCATGATTTCGTGGATGGTCGCGTGGCTCTTGTGGCGCACGCGGCCCCCGCAGCGGGCGGCTGCGGCGCAGGAGGCCCCGGGGGATGACGACACGCGCCTCACCCTTGAGTGGACGCGCTTCTTCGTGCAGGTCGTCCTGCTCGGCTTCCTGTGGCTCGTTGTGCGTCAGGACACGTTTGCCGCGACGCCGGCGCGGCTGCTGGAGTCAAGGCCCCTCGGCAACGGCCTCAACCCGGTGCTGCTCAACCCCTACATCCTGGTCCACCCGCCGGCGGAGTTCCTGGGTTACGCCCTCGCCACGATCCCGGCGGCGGCCGCCCTGGCGTACCTCGCCACCGGCCGCGCCAACTGGAGCGCCGCCATCGCCGGCGAGTCCCGTGTCGCCTGGCTTGGCTACACGCTGGCCCTCGTCCTCGGCGCGCTCTGGGCGTACACGACCCTCAGCTTCGGCGGCTACTGGGCGTGGGACCCGGTCGAGGTGGCCAACCTGATCCCGTGGCTCCTGCTGGGCGCGTTCCTGCACGCCCGGCTGCACAACGAGCGCCACGGCGCATTCCCCGTGGTGGCCCCGGCCCTAGCCATCGCCACCCTCGCCTTCACGATCGGACAGACCATTGCCACGCGCAGCGGCCTGTGGATCAGCGTCCACGCCTTCACCGACCCCACCGGCACGTTTGCCCGCGATCCCTACCTGCGCTTCGCCAACATCCTCATGGTCGAGCCGAGCGTCGCCGCCATCACGGGCCTGCTCGGCGCCCTCGTCCTTCTCGCCCTCGCCCTTGCGTCCCGCCGCGCCGCGGGGCACGGCCCCCTGCGCCACCACGCCACCGCATGCCTGGTCCTTGCGGGCGCCACCGCGGCGGCACCCGCCACCGCCATCCCCCTGGCCCTCGAACTGGCCAGCCACATCGGCAACACCACCGTCGGGTTGCTCCTGATGGCCCTGGTCCTGGTGCTTCCCCCGGTGGTTGCGCGATGGCGCCAGTCGGCGCCGGACGCGGCAGAGGTCGAGGCGGCAGCGACCCGGCAGGCCGACCCGCTCGGCCGTCGCTCCTTGGTGGGCCTCGCCGTTGCCCTGCTGGCCTCCGGCACCGGCGTCATCACCCTCTTCATGCTGCGCGGCGTCAACGGACTCAACCGGGCGGTCTTCGATGACTGGGCGCCGGTGCTGATCCTCCCCGTGGTGCTTCTGATGGTGCCCGCGTTCGGACGCGGCATGCTGCGCCGCCGAACCCAGATCCGCATCATGGTGGCCGGCGCCTCGGGCGTCCTGGTCACCACCTTCGTCTCCCCGTGGCAAATCACCCTGTTGGCGCCCGCCCTGGCCGTGGCCCTCGGGGTCGGCCTGCTGCGCATTGGCCTGTTGCTGGCGCCCCCCAACCTGGAGCCCCGGCAGCGGCTCGCCATCGCGTGCCTGGCCGTCGCCGGCCTGGCGGGCCTGCTGCACTGGTCGAGCCCTCCATCGTGGCTCGCCGGCGTGGCGTTGCCAACGGGCCTGCTGCCGCAGGCCGTTGGGCTGGCGGGCTCCGCGTTTGTCCTGGTCGCCGCCGGCCTGGCTGGCCGGGGCCGCAACCCGGCCATCATCGCCACGGCCGCGCTCGTTGCCATCGCGACGATCGGTTACGGCCTCGCCGTTGCGGCAGGCGCCATCGCCCTGGCCCTCACCCTGGCGCCCGGCCGGGCCCGCGTGGCCTCCCCCGGCGTCGCAGGGGCTTTGGCTCGTGGCCGGCCCGCCCTGCGGCCCTTTGGCGTCCACCTGATCCACTTGGGGCTGCTCGTGCTCATCGGCGGCTACGCGGCCAGCACCTACGCGTCCACTGAGGCCGATGGCCTGCTGCTGGGCGC
>JBFJYU010000223.1:0-5730 GCA_041622435.1 Thermoplasmatota archaeon
ATCCCCAACCGCCGTTGCCGGGCGCCGCGCCGCTGGCTCACCCCTCCTACCCTGCGCCAAGCCGAAGGATCGGCCTAGCTCAGTTCGGGGACCCGGGCCCCCTCGGGGTCCGTGGTCACGACGCAGCCGTCAGCGGTCACGACGACCGTGTACTCGAACTGGGACACCAACCCACCGGAGCCCTCGCTGAGGGCCGGGTAGTGCTTGATGGCCAAGTTCTTCTGCAGTTGCAGCAGGTTGAAGTTGAGCTTCTTGGGGTCAATGGCGTCGGTTAGCCAGCGCTCCGCAAACGGCAGCTTCGGGTGGCGCTTCTGGATCGCGCCCTGCAACTGCTTCATCGTGGGCAGGCGCAGGGGCTTGGCGCCCTGCCAGTGGTAGATGTTCCCGGGGCCGGAGTTCTCGACGCGCCCGGCGGTGCCCGAGGTCAGGAAGGGCTCGATGGCCAGCACGTCTCCGATGCGCGGCCGGCGGTGGACCTTCATGCCGACGTTGGGGACCGTCAGGCCGGCGTGCAGGTTCCAGGCCTCCAGGCTGTGGCCCGTCAGGTTCTGGATCGTGCGGAAGCCGAAGTCCTTGGCCGTGTGCTCGATCACGGCGCCGACGTCCTGGAGGTTGACGTTGGGCCCGATGACGCCGACCGCCTCCTCCAGGCACGCCTCCGCCGCCTCGATGAGCCTCTGATGCTCGCCACCCGACTCCGGCGCGCCGACCTCGATGGTGAGCGCGTTGTCGGAAAGGGCCCCGTCCAGGCAGGCGCCGCAGTCCAGCTTGACCAAGTCACCCTCCACGAAGACCGTCTCGTCGTCGTGGGTGGGCGTGTAATGGGCGGCGCATTGGTTGATGCTCGCCGTGCACGGAAACGCCGGCTCCAGGCCGGCCTTGCGGATGTAGTCCTCCACGGCGCCGACGACGTCGGTCAGACGGGCCCCGGGTACGCAGAGGTCGCGGCCGTGGCGCAGCGCCAAGGCGCCTACCTGGCCGGCACGTTGCCACTTTTGGAAGTCTTCATCGGACGCGATCGCGGGCACGGACGCGCCGACACGCTTGCCCGTCATAACGGTTCGGCACCGCCCCTGCGGGGCCCGGGCCCCCAGACCAGCCTTAGCCCGTGATGGCGGCGCGGATGCGCTGGCGCGACACGGCGCCCTCGCGAAGCACCACAGGGGCCTCGCCCGTGGCATCCACCACCGTGGACGCCAATCCCGGCACCCTCTGGTCGCCGAGCACCAGCAGGCCTTCGACGCCCGCCAGCGCCCGACCCACGCCAGCGGCCGTGTCCGGGTCCGGTTCGCCGTGGCGGTTCGCGCTGGTCATGACAAGTGGCCCCGTCCGGCGCAGCAGTTCGTGTGCCAGCGCATGGTCGGGCACCCGGATCGACAGGGTGGCGAGCCCAGGCGCCAGGTGCGCCAACGCGTCGCCCCGCCGTCGCAGGACGAGACTGAGCGGACCCGGCAGGAACGCCTGCGCCAACCGTTCCGCCAGTGGCGTCACCTCCACGAGGCCGGCGGCGTCGGCCCAGGATGCCACCCCGACGGCCAGCGGGACACCCCCGGGCCGCTGCTTGGCGGCAAAAACGCGGGCCACGGCGGCCGGATCGTCGGCGCGGCAACTCAGGCTCCACACCGTCTCGGTCGGAAAGCACGCCAAGCCACCCGCGAGCAGGTGGGCGGCAACCGCCCCCACATCCAAGGTTGTCCGGCTCATCGGGCTCATCGGGCTCATCGAGCTTCTCCCCGTCGCGTGCGGCCCAGTGGGGCCGGAGCTCACTTCTTCTTCGCGTTCTTGAGCAGGTCGCCGATGGTCAGGCCCGCGCCGCCAGCCGCCTTGGGCGCCGGCTTGGGGGCGCCAGCCTCCACCGCCTCGAACAGCTTGATGCCCAGTTCACGCTCCAGCGCCTTGGCCAGTCCGTCGCTGGGACGCAGGTGGTTCGACTCGATCTGGTTGAGTTGGGGCACCCGGGCGGCCACCTTGCCGCCCAGCATTTCCTTGCTGATGCCCTTGCGCTCCCGAGCCTCGCGGATGCGCTTGCCGTAGTCATCCACCAGTTCCAGGCGCTCTTCGTCGAAGATATCCCGGCTGCGGCCGCGCTGGGCGCGCCGTGCAAGGCCCTGCTCGATGGAGCCCGGACTACCCGCTGGCGCCGGTGCCGCCGAGCCGCCAACAGGAGTGCCGTAGCGGGTGCAGCACGTTCCAAGGTTCATGATCGTGCCGTCCACCAGGTGCTTCCTGGTGGCGACGGCCTTGCCGCACATCTCACATTCCATGATCGGTCACCCCGTGTGGGTGGGTAGTGGCCAACGACAAGCCATAAAGCCATCGCCTCAATCAATGGTCCTGGAGTCGCCCGTGGCAACTCGCAAGCGTATCTCCCCCGACACCTCCCCCGACGAGCGGATGGTCCAGTTGGAGGAGCGCAACGCTGATCTGCGCGAACAGAAGCGCAAGGCAGACACCGAGGTGCGCCACCTTCGCGACGAGGTCCAGAACCTCACCCGCGAGGTCCAACGCCTCACCGTCGAGCTGGAGAAGATCAAGCACCCTCCCCTGATCGTGGGGACCGTGCTCGATACCCTGAGCGACGGCCGCGTGGTCATCAAGAGCACCACGGGCCCCAACTTCGTCGTCCCGGTGGCCGATTTTGTCAGCCGCCAGGAACTGGCCTCTGGCACCCGCGTCAGTCTCAACCAGAACAACCTCACGGTGGTCGGCATCCTGCCGTCAAGCCGCGACCCGCTGGTTTCGGCGGCCGAGGTCACCGACCGACCCGGCGTCACCTACGACAACATCGGCGGACTGGACGAGGTCATCCGTCAGATCCGCGAAAGCGTCGAGTACCCCCTCACACGCCCGGAGCTCTACGAGCAACTGGGCATCCGGCCCCCCCGGGGCGTCCTCCTGAAGGGGCTGCCCGGCACCGGCAAGACAATGCTCGCTCGAGCCGCCGCCCACGCGACCAACGCGACGTTCATCCGGCTGGTTGGCAGTGAACTTGTGCAGAAGTTCATCGGCGAGGGCGCGCGCCGCGTGCGCGAAGTCTTCCAGTTGGCCCGTGAAAAGAGCCCCTCCATCGTCTTCATCGACGAGATCGACGCCATCGCCGCCAGGCGCACCGACGACGGCAACGCAAGCAACCGCGAGGTCGAACGGACACTCATGCAGTTGCTGGCGGAACTCGACGGCTTCAACGACCGGGGCGACGTGCGCATCCTGGCAGCCACCAACCGCGCAGACATCCTGGACCCGGCCATCACGCGCCCCGGCCGCTTCGACCGCATCATCGACGTGCCATTGCCTTCGCCCGAAGGCCTGCTGGACATCCTGCGCCTCCACACCGCCGGCATGAGCCTGGCGGGCGACGTGGACCTGGCATCGATCATCAACAGGGTTGGCTCGTCGACCGGTGCCGACATGGCGGCGCTGTGCACCGAAGCCGGCATGAGGGCGCTGCGCCAGGAGCGGGCCGCCATCACGCAGGCCGATTTCCTGGCCGCGATTCGACGCCTCGACCAGGGTGGATTGCAGGCCGAACTCGGCACCGGCGAAGCGCTCTACGCCTAGCTTCCGTGGGCCGCACAAGGCCAAGCGCCTAACGTGCCCTTTATCTGGTCCAGGCAGGGTTCGAAGCCCGTGAGCGAACCGAGCGTCGAGGAGCTGCGGCGGCAAGCCGACGCCCACCTGAAGAATGCGACCGAGTTGGCGGGCCGGCCGTGCGCGAAAGAGGAGTTGTTGTACATGTGGGACAACCAGGTGGCTGCCCTCGACAATTTCCTGGCCAATACGGAGGGCTTCGTCGAGGAAGGCCTGGACGCCGTGCGCACCCAGATCCGCGACATCAAGAAGCAGTTGACCGACGCCGTGATTGCGTTCGAGGCCAAGGCGGCCGGCGAGGAGGTCCCAGACGACCCCGAGCCGGAGGAACTGGTCGCCGGCTACATGGAGATGGCTGGCGAGATGACCAGCCTGGTGGCCGAGGCGCTGGAGGAGAAGGTGCAGGATGTCAAGGACCTGGTCAAGTGGGAGAACCCGCTTGAGGTCATCAACAGCTACCTGGCCGACTCCGAGCCGTACGAGACCGCGTCGAAGGACCTGCGCAAGATGCGAGCC
This sequence comes from Thermoplasmatota archaeon, assembly GCA_041622435.1. Classification (GTDB taxonomy): domain Archaea; phylum Thermoplasmatota; class E2; order JACPAO01; family JAHFTW01; genus JBFJVP01. The sequence goes on from JBFJYU010000223.1 coordinate 4,105, forward strand.
ATCGTTCGCGCCGCCAAGGCGGACCTCGAGGGCCGCATCAAGGACGTCTTCGAGGATTGGCGCCGGTCCGACATGAGCAGCCGGGACTGAGAAGTCCCACCGGAGCGCTTAAATCGGATGCCCAATTGGGCGGCCTCGCACCCCTGTAGGGGGAGGCACCACGGGTCCGTGGTCTAGTTGGTTATGACGTCGCCTTGACATGGCGAAGATCCCCAGTTCGAATCTGGGCGGACCCATTCGCTCGCGTGGCTCGCTCGGGCCACGCCCAGATACCCGGCGCTTCGCGCCGGCGCCCGGAGAACGTCCCTTCGGGCCTTGTCTCCGGCCGAATCCAGGCGAACCCCTTCGCTCAAGTGGCACCCTCGGACCACGCCCAGATACCCGGCGCTTCGCGCCGGCGCCTTAAGGCACGTCCCTTGTGTGGCGGCCGGCGCTGCTTCGTCCGACGCGACCCGACCCGCCTCCAACCGGGTTGGCGCGCGGCGGCCCCGGCGAGCGGCCTGCAAAAGGTTGTATCCGTGAGGCCGGTTGGTCGACTTGGTGGTATTCTTGTTCAACCTGCACCTACGTTCCTTCCGCTTCGGCGCGACACTTGCCGTGGCTGGCCTCTTCCTGCTGACGATGGTGGCGCCGACGGCCAACGCCGCGCACCTGTTCAACGGCTGCGGCACGCAAGACCTGGCGCCTTCGCCCGGCACGTCGGCGGCGACGGTCGAGGTGCATGACTTCAGCTACCGCGACACGGCCAGCGACGGCATGATCACGCAGATCTCGGCCGGCGACTCCGTGACGTGGACCTGGGTCAGCCCGTACTGCCACTCGGTGTCGCGCGACCGCGTCATCCACCAGCAGATCGACAGCCGCCTGCCCCATGACGAGTTCAACACGTTTACCGGGGACGGCCTCGACGAGCCCTCCGGCGCCGACGACTCGTTCACGGCCACCTTCACGATGGCTGGCATCTACCTGTACTCGTGCCAGCACCACGCCAACAAGCGCGATGCCTCCAACGACTTCCAGGGCATGCGCGGCATCGTGATCGTGTCCGAGTAGGCCCCGCGCGCCCACCCGAGGCCTGCGGGCTCTCCGCGCGCGGCAGGGGCTTCTCTTCCCATCCTTCTCTTCTGGCGCCCTCGGGTGCTCAAACGTCGACCACGAACGACGCGACCTGGACATCGTAGTCAGGGTGCTCGAGCACGAAGCGGACGCGCCACTCGCCCGGGGCGGGGAACAACGCACCCGAGGCTCGGTAGGCACCACCGCCGACCTCGGTGGCTGACACGCTCGTGGTGCCAAACACGCCCGCCACGTCAGCCGCGCTGATGGTGAGCCGGGTGGCGTTGGGGATGCTGTCGTAGGTCGCGAGGTCGTAGGCATGCACGCCGTAGGTGGAGTTGCCGGCCACCCGGGGCCCTGGGTCGATGTTGACGTGGAAGCCGGCGCGCTCGCCTTCAAGCGCCTGGAACAACGCCTCAGGCGGCGGCGCAGGGCCTTCCAGGGTGGGCTGTGCGTCGGAGGGAGTCAGGTTGGTGAGTGCTCCGGCCAGCAGGAAGACGGCGGCCGCGATGACCACCTCGCTGCCGACGCTGCGGCGAAAACGGCGCTCGGCGCCTGGCCGGAACGGGG
>JBFJYU010000224.1:0-5656 GCA_041622435.1 Thermoplasmatota archaeon
GTTGAGTCGGCCGGCACCGGTGTACGGGTCGTACCCGGGCGACGTGGGGTAGCGCGTCGTGGGAACCGGCTGCGCGACGGCGGGGTTGCGAACGCTGAAATCAATGTCGTCGGCCGTCCTCATCAGAATCTGCTCGACTTCGTTGGGGGACAGCACATTCGAGCCGCTCGCCGGGTGGCTCGCCAACGCGCCAGCCTCGTTCAGGTCGCGGGCGTGGCTCAGCAGCAGACCGGTGATGCCGGCAGCTTGGGCGACAGCTTCGCTGCTGCACCCGACCGAGGAGACGCTGGCCGTCAGGGTTGCCATGTAGTTGGTGCACCCGTTGAGGTACAGCCAGCCGTGGGCCTGGCCCGGCGACACGTCAAGCGGCCGAATCGAGTTGAAGTTCATCGCGTGCAACAGGTTCGTCGGCATGTTGTGGTGGCCGGCCGCCTCGTCGGCGGCGCTCGCGACGATCGGCACCCCCCGGCTCCAGGCGTATTCGTGCGCCGCGAGGGCGAAACCATTGGCGTCGATGGAGCCCAGCGCGCTTTGCACCAAGGAAGCTCCCGCGTCGACGGCGAAAAGGACGCCGCGTGCGTAGTTTTCAACGTGGGCGATGAAGCTCTGGCCCTGGCGCACCTGGAGTACGCGGCAATTGGGGCACGAGCCGGTCCCGGCGACGCCGTTGTTGGCCTGCCCGGCAGCGTTTTCCGCCTCGCCCGTGCCGTGCCCGTAGCGCACCTCGTCCCACGGGTCATTGTCGTCGTCGAGGACGTTCCAGCCGCTGATGTCGTCGACGTAGCCGTTGCCGTCGTCGTCGATGCCGTCGGAAAACGTCCAGATCAGGTCCTGGGGATCCAGAATCGCCTGGCCCTGGGGACTCGGACCCGCCGTCGGCGCCACGCGCGCATCCAATGACCAGTCGGCGACGGACACCACGCCGTCGCCGTTGGCGTCGTAGTGGGCGTAGTCCCACGAGCCCGGCGCCGCCTTCCAGTCGGCCACCGCAACGCCGGGCGGCGGCAATTCGCCCAGGTTCAGGTACGCCTTTTCGACGATGTCTGGCGCATCCCAGTTGACGCCGCTGTCGATGACCGCGAGAACCACGTCGGGGCGGCCCGTGGAGAGCCGCCACGCCTGGTCGACGCCCATGCCTGAGACACCGTAGAGTTCGGCCGGGTCGAGGTCGAGTGCGGGATTGCCGGTGCGGCAACTGGCGTGCTTCCACGCCGCGCAACCCGCGTAGTCGTCGGGGTACCGGGCGTACCCGTCCTCCGGCGCGCCGCCGAGGTGGAGGTAGCTCGCCCAGTCGTAAGGGTCGCAGCCGGCGCCAGGCGCAGGGAAGAGGACGGACGCACCGGGGGACACGTCGGCGCAAGCGGGTGGTGCGGCCGGCGCAAAGCCGGCGGGCAGGAGCGGGAATCCAAGTTGCGCGCGGCTGGCATCGTCCACGAGATCGCCTGCGGCACCGGGCACGTCGGCCGTGCCGAGGCCCGCCGATACCATCACTGCCAGCACGCACACTGCGGCCGTCGCTTGACCAACCATCACCGCCAGGGGATACGCCAGCGCGTCGAAAGGTTTGGCCCAGCGGCTCGCGGTGGCCCAAGGGCGTCAGGGTGTGACGGTCGCCATGGGCGGCGCCAAGTCGTGGCGGGCGGCCCACGCGTCGAAGGCGTCGAAAACGGTACAGAGGTCCCGCCCTTTGGCCGTGGCCTCGTAATCAACGCGGGGCGGGATTTCGTTGTATGCGGTGCGCGTCACGAAGCCTGTGGCCACGAGAGCCTTCAGCCGTTCGCTCAGCGTGTTGGGGCTGATGCCGAGCTGGTGCTGGATGTCGACGAACCGAACCGGTCCTTGCGACTTGCGAATCAGTACGTGAAGGGTGTCCAGCATGTGCGCCTTGGACAGCAGCCGGAAGAGATCCGCCAGTTCGCAGCCGGGGGCTTGCGCCGGCGTCGGGGAGGTGGCTGCGCCGGGTGCGTCGTTCACAGCCGCGCCAGCCGCGTGGGTTGCTTAGGCGTTCGTCAGTGGGCCGTCAGCCGGCCGTCAGCCGGCCCCTAAGACGGCACGCGAGGCACGCTGGCGGGCGGGCGGTAGGCGTAGGACGACACCAGGTCGCCGAGCTCCTCGACGAGCGAGAAGGCCGCACCCACGTTGTTTTGCATCACGTGTTCGACGGTGAAGCCAAGCCGGTGGTAGTCGTGCTCCTCGGCGTGGGCGAGAAGTTCACGGGCGATGGTGAGGTTGATCTCGTGGCTCAGCGCCTCGCGGGCGTCGTCGTTGGGCGCCGTGCGCAGCCGACTCGCAACGCCGAGGGGCACGTGGACTCCGAGCCAGGCAAGGAAGTCCAGGTCGCGCACCTGCCGGACGGGGGCAAGGCTCCAGAAGATGGGGGGCGTGGCGAGGTCCCGCGCGCGGCAGGCGGTCGTCAGGTCTTGCTGGAGTTGCAGGGCGTGCTCGCTCTCGAGCAGGATCTGGCTCATGGCGAAGGAGGCGCCGGCCACCTGTTTGGCCATGAGGCGCTCGGGTTCGTCCGGTTGGCGGCCCCGGCGCGTGGGGATCGTGATCACACCCGCTCGGCCCCCGGCGGCGCCAATGTCACCCGAGAGCGCCTTTAGGGCCTCGGTGACGCCGCAGCCAGGGTACTGCTGGTTGCGCGACTCGCCACCGACGAAAACGAAGTCCCGGATGCCGAAGTCGTCGCGGGTTTCCCGCACCCAGGCGCCCAGTTCGTCCACGGTGTGGTAAACCGTGATGCGGTTCACGACGGCGGGGATGTCGTGTTCCTGCTGCAGCGTGGCCGCAAAGCCGCGGGGCTCGACGGTCTCGTAGTGGCCCCCGATGACCTCGGGGACGTTGACGGCGGCGAGGGGGAGGTCTCGTAGCGGGCTGAGGGCTTCGACCCGCGCGCGTACCTTGGCCGGACTGGCGGAGGTCGGGGGGGGCAGCGCTTCGAAAAGGATCGGCGGGTGGCCGTTCGTACGCATCGGCAACGTACCAGGCGTGAGCCCGATTGAACTTCCTTGTTGCTCGGATCATTCCGAAAAGAATACCCGGCCGGCGGAGGTCGCCCGCCTGTGCTTCCCCTGGACGAGTTGGTACGCCACCTGCGGCAACAACGGATTCTCCTCGGCTTGACCCAGGCCCAACTGGCCCGGGAGGCCCAGACGAGCCAGTCCCTGGTGGCCAAACTGGAGAATGGCCGCCTCAACCCCAGCTACGAGACCGTCCGCAAGCTCGTGGAAACGCTGGACCGGCTGAGCCGCCGCGAGGAACCCACCGCCACCCAACTCGCCCAGTTCGCCCCTGTGTGCGCCGCCGCCGACGAGCCCCTGGCCGACGCGCTCGCCCGCATGAAGACACACGGCTACTCACAACTGCCCGTCGTCGACGACACCGGCGTGCCCGTCGGCAGCCTGTCGGAGCGCGACGTGCTGGAACAAATCGAGGCCGGCGAACGCCTCACCGACGTGCGCCAGCGGCCCGTGCGCGACATCATGAAAGGCGCCTTCCCGACCGTGGCCCCCGACACGCCACGCCGCACGCTGGTCGAATTGCTGCGCGGCCACGACGCCGTGCTCGTGGTCAAGGCCGGCAAGCTCGCGGGCGTCGTGACGCGAAGCGACTTGTGGTAACGGGCGGTGAGCCGCACTAGCCCTGCTCGGCTGGCACGGCGGCGATCGCGCGACCCACGATTCGAACCTCCTGCGGCGCCGCGACCGTGGCCTCCGCAGGGGGTGACCCCGCAGGCACAAATTGCGGCAAGAGAATCAAATCGCGCGTCGTATTCACGTCGGGAGCCATGAGCAGCAGCGGCGACCGCCCAAACTCTTGCGTAACCAGTCGCCAGTCGTCGCCCGCCCCCTTGAAAAGGCTCAGCGACAGAATCTCGGCGTTCGCCCACGCCGGACTCCAGGTCATGTTGAAGACGGCGCCGACCAAACGGTCTGGATTTTGGATGACAAGGGCAGGCCCGCCCGGCGACGGGTTCACCCCGACGCCGAAGCCCGCCACCCGCGCATAGACAGACGGTCCGATTTCGCCCACCCAATCCACGTTGACGGATTCCGACGCCGTTTCGCCAGCCCGCGTGGCCAATGGCGAATCTCCGACCGAGCCCAAACATCCGGATAAAAGAGCGACCAGCAACGAGGCGACGAAACGAGCGTATAATCTCATCAAGGGGGCAATTCAAACGGGACGGAAATTCCTTTCCCTTCGACCGTCCGAACAGATAGGATTCTGTCCAATCGAGGCCACTGTGTTGGAATTCTCGCCACCATTCGACAGCGATGTTGCCAGACCATCTAATTAGATTGGTGACGGGGTATTGAAGAGATACGAAACTTCCTAATTGAGCCATGTTTATGGCAAGGACTGGTGGTAGCGCCCAACGAATCGGGCCCGCCTATAAACTAGGTGAGTACAAAGAAACGGGGACGGATCCCTCCTGTGGATCTACTTTGAAGGCCTAGCGTTGGCCAGCGCGATTGCTATCCTAGCTGGCCTCGCCTTCGGGTAATTTACGCCTAGGGTGACCGTTCTCCTGCCGATCTTGAAGGCGCACTCAAACGACAGCGGTGAGAACGATGACCGAGCAACCTAGCGAACGCGCCGAACACGAGGATTTTGACGCGCCCAAGACACACGAAGACGACCTCGAAGCGACGACCTTGGCCGAAATCCGGCCAGGACGCGCGACCCAGGCCATCCGGCTCCTGGGCGCGGCGGCCCAAACGCGGACCCTGCAGGTGACGCTCGTCGTCATCATCCTGTCCACCGGCGCCATCGTTGGCGCGTTGGCCCACGAGAATTCTCAGCCCATCGAATGGGGCGACGAGGTCCGGTTCCACCTGAGCATGATGGACGAGGACGGAACCATCCTCATGACGACGAACCGGGACATCGCCGCCCGGGCGATTGAGAACGGAAACAACGAGCTCGTCGGCGACCTGGAAGCCCCCATCTACCAGGGGGCTCGCGCCTACATGCACACCCGCGGCCTGCCGGATGACGGCGAACAGGTGCTGAGCATGACCCAGCTCCTCATCGGAAGGAGCGCAGGAGACGTGGTTCTGACCCCCTTCATGCAGCAGCCCTTCGGGCCGCACCCGACAGGAGTCGTGCCGTTCCAGATCGGGCCGGTCAAGTCCGAGGCGGTCCTGAACCTGGAGCACCTTTACGGCGACGAGCGGCGCGAAGACACGATCGCCAAGTACGGCCCGCGCGAGGAACTCGCCGTCGGCATGCACCTAGCCTACACGCCGGTCGTGGACGCCATTATTGTCGAGTTGGACGACGAGGCCGCCAAGCTGGAGCTACTCCTGCCCGAAGACCAGGACACGGTGTTTTCCAGGACGTTCGGATTCGATATGGGATTCCAGCGCATGGGCGACGAGGTTCTGCTCCTGCCTGAGCTCAAGGTCGGCGAGGAATTCGAGACGCGGCCGTGTAACCTGCCGCAGGATATCCTCCGACCCGGAACGTATCGGGTCACCGGGATCGGCGAGGACGGCTACCACGTGGAACAGACCCACGTGCAGCGACCCTACCTGTACGACCGTCCCATTCAGATTCAGATCGAGGTCTTGGAAGTCGAGAAGGGGTCCGGTGTTCATGGGTGGCTGCCCGCCGCCCTGGAGCCGTTGGGCCAGCTCGCCGCCAGGATCAA
>JBFJYU010000225.1:0-5649 GCA_041622435.1 Thermoplasmatota archaeon
CAGGGTAGGCGAAGTGGATGAAGAACGTGGGCTTGTCGCCGCCGATGCGCTCGGCCTTGTGCAGGTTAGCGTCCCACCAGCGCTGCTGCCACTTGCCGGTCAGCGACTCCAAATCCCATTCGCCTGCCATGACGGCCCGGCGAGTCGCGGCCCATGCTTGAAGGCTGCGCCGCGCAGCCGCCTGGAGCGACCTCAGCGCCGCTCATCGGTGAAACGGGTTCGCCCACGCTTGGCGGGGGCGGGGGCACCCCGGCCCGCGCCGGCATCAGCCGGGGGCCGGGGGCGCCTGGGCCCTGGCCACGAGCCCAAAGGCGCATGGCCAGCGACCGGTCCAGGACTGCTTACGCGTCCTCAGGCCACTCTTCGATCTCGGGCATCGGGTTGCGGATCTCCGCCTCACCCGACAGGCTCCACTCGCCGTTGACGGCGGTGCAGCCGAGCACACGCAGCGTGTACGTGCCGACCGGCAGGGGACCGGGGACAACGATGCTGTCGGTCTCGCCGACGAGCACGTTGAAGCCGTTGGCCGCGGCGATCTCGTTGCCGGAGGGGTCGAGTAGGAACAGGTCGCTGTCGGCGTTGGCGCCGGCGCTGCTCATCATGTGGGAGGTCAAGGTGGCCGTGAGGTTGGTCACGACGGCGTCGGTGAAGTTCTCACCGAGGATCCAGGCGTGCTCGTGCATGCTGGCGGCACCGCCGGGGATCTGGCCGCACTCGCTGAATGCGAGGTTTTCCACGGCCGCGGTGAACACGCCGGTGGTTTCGATCGTGGCGGTCTCCAGCAAAGCGCCGGCGTCAGCCATGTCGATTGCGGGGGTGCCCAGCGTGTCGTTGGTAGCATCGTCGTCAAGGCAACCGGCCAGCAGGAGCAGGGCTGCGGCGGGCGCCATCCAGGAACGCGTCCTCATGGCTTCGCCCATGGAGTAGCCGTTTTCTAGTTTCCGCGTAACCGAATCGACGAACCGACTCCGTTGCGGCGCGTGGCGCATCGGCGGCGGGGTGCCTTTCCATGGGGGTATCAACGGCTTCCCCCGCCGCCGCTGGTGCCAGCATTCGCTCGATCTGGGATCTTTTTGCGAGCGCCCAAGGCAGGGGCTCGTTTGGCCGCCGCGTGGGCCCCGTTTAGCGTTCGGGGTCGCGAACGGCCAGCGTGACCGTTGCCGCGGCGCGGGCGGCCACGGTGGCGCCGGCCGTGGGCAGCCGGGGTGCGGGGGTGCGCTCGCGGGGTGCGGGCCGCAACGCCGGGCCGAGGATCAGCAGTCCTGTTGCCAGCAACGAACCGCCTGCCAGGGCCATGGAGCGGACAACCTCGCGGAAGTTCCCCAGGGTTTGTGCCTCACCGCCGCAGGACGGGCCGGTGCACGGGCCCATGACCAACGTCAGTTGGAAGTAAAGGGCCGCGAGCACAGCCAGGCCGCCGAAGCCGAGGAGGCCAACACCGAGAAGGGCCCTGCGTGGTGTCACAGCCCGACTTCTGATTCAATGTATTTGGGCATTCGCTGTGATTTAGTGGTTCATTCCAGGCGCCCGCCTGCCCTACGCAGGGGGATGCCTGCGCTGCGCCGCGCCACCGGAGGGTGCCGCGATGCAACCAGCGTGTTGCGCACCACGGCGTGGCGTGGTCGTCTAGTGCCGGCGGAGGCTCTTGCGCTCAACGCCGATCACGATGCCGGTGCCGGCCATCGTCCACAGGGCGAGGGCGCCCCAGGCCGCGCTGGCGGCGGGCGGGACGGTCAGGAGCCCCGCGTTGCCGCCGGTCATCAATGCCGTCCACGTTAGCAGCGATGCCAGTGAAACAACACAAAGTGCTCCCTTGAGGAGGTCGAGTTCCGTGCCCACCAAGTCGAAGCGCCGTCCTGGCACGTTAAGCATTTGGTTGCGGAACTGAAGCGATGCACCCTGCGCGCCCGATGGCCCCGTTGCCAAGGGGTTGCCTGGCTCGTTGGCGGGCCGCGATGGACTCCTTTGGCGGTCCCTGGCCCGGCCTTGGAGGGGCAATGCAGCGGTCGGAGGGGTCAAATCGTGCGAAGGCCCCTCCTGCGGCGTGCTCCGGGATCGGGTTGCCGCCTACTACCGCTCCAGGGGCTACCGCGTGCAGCAGACAGCCCGGATTACGGGCATCAGCGGCGCCGTGCATGCGGTGGACCTGTGGGCCGAGGGTCCGCTTGGCAATCTGGCGGTCTTCCTTGGCGACGAGGGGGGCATCGAGGGGCCTGAGTTGTCGGCGCTGCGCCGGGCCGCCAAGGACCTCGGGGCGACCCCGGTGGTGGTTCCCGACGGCGACGCGTCCCGGTTGCGTAGTCTGGCGTCCCAACTGGGAATCGTGGTGCTGGATGCCCGGCAACTCGAGGGGGCCGGAGGCGGCGTCGGCACCGGCGGTGGCGCTGACGCGGATGATCCCGTCTGGGGGGACGGCGATCCCGCGTGGCCGCGGCCAGAACCAGTGGAGCCGTCGCGAGGGGCCGAGTGGCCTGAGCACAGCCGCGCCGCTGGCCGGCGGCCGGGCGAACCGATTCATCTGGAGCAGGGCCCTCCTGCGGCGGGCCGCAGCCTCAGCGACCAGGTCTTGGACCGGCTCACGGGGGAACCGGTGGCCCAGGCAGCGCCGCCCCGAACCAAGCCCGCGCGCGGTTTCGGCTGGCTGAAGCAGACGCCGATGAGTGGGTTTGGGTGGCTGCGTTCGAGTCCTGGGGCCGTGCCGGAGCCTGACGCAGAGCCGGAGCGCCCGCTGGAGCCGGCGGCGGTGCCCGCGGTCGCTGCGGCCCCTGCCGGCCCACGGCGTTCGCCTCCATCCGAAGCCCCGCCCGCACCGGAGACGCGCAGCGCCGCGCCGGCAGCCGACTCGCCGGGCCCAGGCCACTGGGTGGTCGATCCGCGCCGCGTGGACGAGGTTCTGGCCAACCATGGTCAGGCGCCGCCGCGGCATCCCGCTGCGGCGCCGACGGCCGCGGAGCCGGCCGCCTCGGTGGCCGGATCGGTGGCCCGAGCGCCGCCGATCGCCGAGCCGGCCTGGGTCCGACAGCCTGAGAACGGGAACGACAGCGCGCCGGAGCCGACCACGCGGGGCGGCACGGCCCGCGCCGAGGCCTGGATCACCGTCGCCTTGTGGGTGGTCGCGGCCGCGCTGGCGGCGCTGCTGATTGGCCTGCTGTTCGTCTAGTCCTCGTCGTCCCTTTCGCCGTCGATGCGGAGAATCGACATCCGGTCAAGGCCCGATTCGTTCACCTGGTTGAGGACCTCGCCGCGCATGCGCGAAACGAGCCAGTCGCGAAACGCGTCCGTCATCTCGTAATCCGGACACGGTTCCACTTCGGGCGGCGCCGGGCCGGTGTTGGCCATGACCGTCGTCTCGTAGGTCTCGCACTGCTCGCAGTGGTGCGCGGCGCTCACAAGCGGCTCAGGCGGCGCCGACTGGTAACCCCTTCGACGCAAGCACTTTGACGCCTGCGGCGCCTGGAACGCCCATGCGGTCCTGGATTCCCACCCTGCTCCTGCTGGGCGTAACGCTGGCGGGTTGCGCCGACGTACCCGACGAACCCGACGCCCTGCTCGATCACGATGCCATTGCCCGACTCATCGGGGAGCCCATCACGATCGACCATGACCACAACGACGCGAGCCTGCACACGGGCAGCCACAACGTGGACTTCGTGTCATGGACCAGCCTGGGCGTTGAGTTGGGCGTGAACGGGTTCGCCAACTTCGTGTTCTGGGAGTCCGACGACGGCTCCGAGGACCTGGCTTTCGTGGCCATCGACGGCGACGAGCGCGCCGGCTTCGTCATCGCGGACGTGTCCGATCCGCTCAACGTCAAGGTTCTGGGGTCCTACATGATCGACGGCAACTCGGTCCAGGAGGTGCGCGTCACCCCCGACGGCCGCCACGCGGCCATGAACGTGCAGGACCTGCCGGCGCCGGGCCGGCTGACGGATGGCGACGGCGCCAGCGACTGCTCCGCTTGCATCCACGTCGTCAACGTCGAGGACCGGACGGCGCCCCGCCTGGAATCGGTGACCCCGGTCGAACTGTTGGGCACCCATAACCTCCACTTCGAGGAGTACGACGACGGTGTGTACTTGTTCTACGTCGGACAGCCCCTGCTGGGCACCAACCCCGACCCGGTCGGCAACCAGGTCACCATCGCGCGGTTGCAGGACAGCCCCGGCGGCGCCTTCCTCGCCCCGGTCAGCCAGTTCCGGCACGACACCAGCAACGACGCCGGCCGCAGCTTCCCACACGACGTGCTGGTACAGGAACACCCGGTGACCGGCCAGAAACTCGCGTACGTGTCTCACTGGCAAGGCGGCGCCATCATCTTCGATGTCACCAACCCGGTGGCCCCCCTGGAAATCGGCCGCTACGCCAACCCGGCGCCCAGCGAGCTCAGCAACATCCACTGGATCATGCAGGAACCCCAGGCGCGCGGCGCCCACATGCCCACCGCCGGGCGGGTCTTTGCCTGGAGCGCCCCCGAGATCGGCAGCCTCGCCAGCGGCAGCGGCATCATCCGCGCCTACGACGTCACCGATCCGGGCGTCATGAACCAGGTTGGCTCCTGGCGCCTGCCGGGCACCGTCCCCATCGAGGGCCGCTTCATCATGAGCCCGCACACGGCGATTCCGGACCAGCAGCGGGGCCTGCTGGCGGTGGCGCATTACCACGCCGGCGTGTGGATCCTTGACATCGCCGACCCCACCAACCCCCGCGCCCTCGGCTACTACCTGCCCCACGGCGACCCGACCGCTCCCTACGATGGCGATATCTGGTGGAAGAAGCCCAACTTTTCGCCCGACGGCTTCCTGCCGAACGCCTACCAAGCCCGCTGGAAGGACGACCTGCTCTGGGTGACCGAGCGCGGCACGGGCCTGTACGTTCTGGAATACACGGGGCCGGTGCCGGGTTCCCTGGTGTAGGTGACGGCCGCCGCCGTCGGCTCCCAGTGCGCGCACACGCCGTACGGCTTCGGCTGCTGCGACTGCAACGACATCACAACCGGCCTGCCACCTGGCACCGACGCGGTTGAGGCGTCGACGGCCAACGACGACGGCAACTCCGTCGTGCAGTCCGGCTTCGTTCACTCTTGGGCGCTAGGCGGCCCGCGCCGCGCCGTGTGTCTGCCGATACGCTGCGTGCGGGGCTGGCGCCGCCGAGGCCCCTTCGAGTGCCGTTGCCATCTCGCCCGCCGACGCAAACCGGTGCTGGGGGTCGGGGTGCAGCGCGCGCGCAAACCACGCCGCCATCGCCGGGGCGCCGGCCACGTGGCGGTCGAAGGGCCCCAACCCGGCGATGCGCGCGAGCAGCTCGGCGACGCCTTCGTTGGGCCGAACCTCCACCAGTGGCGTTCCGGTGCGAGCCTCCAGAAGGGTTGCCCCCGCAGCCCACAGGTCGGCGGCCACCGTGGCGGGGCCGCCGCGGGCGCGCTCCGGGCTCAGGAATCGCGGCGTGCCGCCGCCGGTTCCCGCTGCCGGTGCGCCGAGCGTCGCGTCCGGGTCGGCGTGGGCGACATCGAAGTCTCCGACCTTGGCGGCCCCGCCGGCCGTGAGCAAGATGTTGGCGGGTTTGACGTCGCCATGCACCAGCCCCGCCCCATGGACGGCGCCGAGGCCGGCCAGCAGGTCGCGGGCCAGGCGCGTGAATTCAGATTCGACC
>JBFJYU010000226.1:0-5629 GCA_041622435.1 Thermoplasmatota archaeon
CTCATGACCGTCGCGCTGGTCGCCCTTGCCGTGGCGCTTTTCCTGCTCGACCCGTCGACGCTGCTGGCTGGCGTCGCCCTGGAGGATGGCAACTACTACCCCAACTGGGGCCCCCTTATGGCGCCCCTGGTCAGTGTTCCGCTCCACGCCGCCCTTGGCCTGACCTTGCTGGTCCTGAACCGGGCACGGCGGTTCGCCGCTACGCCCCGCGTGGCCATGCAGGCCACGACCCTCCTGGCCGGCCTGGGCATTTTCGTCGCCTTCCTGGGCGCCAAGTACGCGTTGTTTTACGGCCGCCTCATGACCACGGGCACGGCCTGGGCCGGCACGTCCAGCCTGAACCAGTTGCTCCTGTTCGGAGCGTTCCTTCTGCTTGCCACGGCCGCCGTGGCGGTGGCACTTGGAACCGCCGTCGACGCCCGCGATGCCCGGTCGGCCGTCGAGATTCGGCGCGCCCGGCTGGTCGTTGCCGCCATGCTGGTCCCCTTCGCCTGGGGACTGATTGAAGGCTACCTCATGCTCAGTGTGTTGCCCGGCTTCCGAACCGAAGGCCTGTGGCGCCTGGCCGGCCTCAGTGTCATGGCTTACGGCCTGGCGCGGGTGTGGCATTACGATCTGCCCCAGCGCGCTGCGCGCACCTCCGCGTACGCGGCGGGTCTGGCGGGCTCCGTCACCGGCGGCGTCGCCGTCGTCGGGCTCGGAACCATTGCCTTCCCCGGTTCCCTCGTGCCGGCCATCGTGGCTGTCCTCGGCGTCAGCGCGTCGGCGGTCCCCATGATGCAGTTCGCCGACAGGGTGTTTGCCCGCGGACGCGGCGAGGGCGTCGAGGAGGCCCTTTACGGCCAGCGCATCGAAACGTACCGTGCCGCCCTTGAGGCCTCGCTGGCCCGGGGAACGCTGGCTGAGGACGGCGAATTCCTCGCCGCGTTGCGCACCCGCTTCGCCATCGGCGACGAGGAGGATCGAATCCTGCGCCACCTGGCCCGCGCGGCCGTCTTGGTGCCCCGCGGCGAGGACGCCGACTTGGCCTACGAGCGGCTGCGGCTGCTGGGCGAGGGAGGCGGCGGCCGCACCTGGCTTGCCCGCGACCGCGTGCGCGACCGCCTGGTGGTCCTGAAGGAGCCCCTGGAGTCCTGGCAGATGGACGACCAGTTGCGTGCCCGCGTCCTGCGCGAGGCCCGCCTGGCGGCCCGCGTCAGGCACCCCAACGTCGTCCACATCGAGGAGGTCCTCGAGCAGGGCGGCGCCCCGATCATCGTCATGCAGCACGTCGAGGGCGGCAGCCTGGCCCAACTCCTGCGCCGCGAGGGCGTCCTGGAGTGGCGCCAGGCGACGGCCCTGATGCAGGGCCTCCTGTCCGGCTTGGAGGCTGTCCACGCCGCCGGACTCCTGCACTGCGACCTCAAGCCGGCCAACATCCTGCTGACCTCCGATGGAACGCCCGTGCTCGCCGACTTCGGCGTCGCCGTCGGCACCCAATCCACGGACACCGTGGTCCACGTCGATGGCCAGCAGGCTGGCACCCTCTCGTACATGGCGCCCGAGGTTCGCAGCGGCGCGCCGGCGACCCGCCAGTCCGATGTCTACTCCTGCGCGGCCCTGCTGCACGAGTGCCTGTACGGCGCCCCGCCCGGCGTCTACGCGGTCCAATACCAGCAGGACGACCTGCCTGGTTCGCTCGTGCGCGCCCTGCAGCGTGGACTTCACGAAGATGCCAGTCGCAGACAGCCCTCCGCCCGCTCGTTCGCGCACGAATTGGCTAAGGTGGGTAAGGCTTAGGGGGTCCTGTGACGAAGCAAGAAGTCGCCCCCGAGCAGCAATGGGGCATGGCACCACTGGAGGCGCTGGCAGCCGACCTGGACGCCTTGGCGAACCTGCAACGGCTCCGCCTGCTTCAACTGGTCACGCGCCCCCGCTACGGTGAGGAGTTGTCGGAGGCGCTGGACACGTCTCGTCAGTCCGCGCTGAAGCACGTCAAGAAGCTCCAGGCGCGCGGCTTCGTACGCGCGCTTCACGGGCGCCGCGAGACGGGACCCGTGATCGAGTACCAGGTGGTCCCGCAGCGCCTGTTCGCCACGAGCGTCGCGGTGGGCAACCTCGGCAACCTGGAGCCGACGGGCGGCCCGGACAAGCGCTTTGACGAGCCGACGGTTCACCTGGGACTCAAGGCGGTCGGAGAGGGGGTGCCGGCGCCACCCATTTCGCCGGCTCCGCAACTGCTGATCGCCACGGGTCCGGGTGCGGGGCGAACGTTTCCGCTGGACGGCGAGGGGCCGCGGTGGACCATTGGCCGCGCGCCGGATCGCACGCTCGTGCTCGACCACGACCCGTACATTTCCAGCCATCACTGCGAGTTGCAGATCGACCGGTTTGGCCACGCGCTCGTCGACGCCCACAGCGCCAACGGCACGTTCCTGAACTTCAAGCCGCTGCCGCGGGGCGGCCGCGTGGTGCTGCAAGTGGGTGATGTTGTGGGTGTCGGTCACACCTGCCTCGTCTTCCAGAATGCCTAGCGCTCGAGACTCAACCTCGGTTAGCGCGCCAGTGCACGGGGCAATTCGAACGTGATCGTTGTGCCGCGCCCGAGCCCGTCCGAATGGGCGGTCATTGTGCCGCCGTGGTTGGCAATGATGACTTGGCAAACCGCCAGCGACAGGCCGGCTCCGCTGGTGCGTTGTTGTTCGGGTCGGCCGAGGGTGCCAAACGGCGTGAAGATCAGGCTGAGGTCCTCCGGGGCGATGCCGATTCCGGTGTCGCGGACGGACACGGATGCGCCGTCGGTGGTGCTTCGCACGGTGACGACGATGTGGCCGGACGGCGTGTAGCGGATCGCGTTGTCGAGAAGGTTTTGCAGGACCTTGCGGATTTTGCTTTCGCTGGCAAGCGCGCGGGCAGGCTTGGCGTCCACGATGATCTGAAGCCCCTTGGCGTTGGCTGCGGTCTCGGCCTCGCCGGCCACGTCGTTGGCCAGCGCGGCGAGGTTGAGGTCGGTGGCTTTGGCCTCGATGGCCGCGGGCGCGCCGGCCTCCGCTGCCAGCAGCAGTTCGTCAACGATGGCCGTGAGGCGTCGCGTCGCTTTCTCGGCCTTCTCGACGGTTGCGGCGGATGGGGTTCCGGCCAGTTGGCCGCGCAGCAAGTGGAGTTGCAGGGTCAGCGGGGTGAGGGGGGTGCGCAGGGCGTGGGCGGCGTTGTTCAGAAAGAGTTGCCGCACCTCGGCCTCACGGCGGACCCAAGTGAGTTGCGCCTCGCGGTGCGCCCGCTGCACGACCACGAGGACGCCGACGGCGAGCACCGTGCTGCCAAAGGCCCCGAGCCCGTGGGCGGACCACCAGACCAGGTCCCAGGGGGTGGCGAGAGCGAAGAAAAGGCTCTGATGGACGACGATGGCGGCGCCCCCGATGACGATGGGCGGAATGCCGGAGCGCCGGGCGAGAAACAGGCGCAACGTCGCGGCGGCAGCCAGGACGGCCGCCGTGCTTTCGAGGCCGATGCGCACCGCGTTCAGGGTCGCGGGGGTTTGGATTGTTGCCCAAGCGCCCAGTGCGGTCGCACCTGCCCACGAGCCGTAGGCCAGGCCGCCCGCCGCCAAGACGATGGCAATGACCCACTTGGCACGTCGTGGCTGGGCCACGGTCCGGATGGACGGAACGGCGAGCAGGCAAGCGGCAAACGCGATGCGGCTGGGCGCGCCGTAGATGAGCCAGCGAAAAGCCGGCTCCGTTCCCGTAAACACGCCGTGCCACGTGTAGATGGCGGTGAAGCCGAAGAATCCGGCCGCCAGCGCCAGCTCGCGTACCTGGCCGTGTGTCAGAAAGGCGTTCAGGGCCAGGATGCCGAGGGCCAAGGGCACCACGACGGCCGCAGCGATGAACGCGATGTGGATGCGGTCGCTCGTGAGCGTCGTGTGGCCAAGCGGCGTCGTCAGCAGGATCATGAGGAGAGGCAGGGGCGCCGCTGCTATCGCGGTCGCGAGCCTCCCGCCGTTCATGGTCTGCGTGGGGCCGCGTCGCCGATCAAGCCGTCGCCTTGGCCTTTTGCCCCAGGACTCCCGGGCCCGGTTACCCCCGGTGCCCGCCGCCCGGGCGGGGCGCCGCGCCCGCGCGCCGCGATACCCTTAACGGCAGCGCTTGGCTGGAGCGCGTATGGAGGGGAGCGCGCAGGCTGCGCCAACGGTTGAGGGGCGCCGCGCACGCGCTGCCGCCGCGGCTCCGCGTGGCCCTGCCGCGAGCCCCTCCCAGAAGGCGTACTTCGACGCCTTGCACGGCGAGGCGATGCGCGCGTACGCCATCGCCAAGCAGGCGCGGCGCAAGGGCAAGGACCCCAGTTTGGAAGTCGAGATTCCGCCCGCCGAGGACTTGGCCGCCCGCGTGGAGGCGCAGGTCGGGCCGGTCGGTGTCGCCGAGCGCATCCGCGAGGCGACCAAGGAGATCGGCAACCGGGAAATCGTGTCGCTGCGCGTGGCCAGCGAAGTGGCCGGCGCTCTGCTGAAGGAGGGGCAGGCGCGGGAGAAGTGCCTCGACCAGGCGGTGCGCACCGGCTTGTCGATCCTGACGGAGGGTGTGCTGGTGGCCCCCCTGGAAGGCATCGCCGAGGTGCGCATCGGGGCGAACCACGACGGTACCGATTACGTGGATCTGTACTTCGCGGGCCCCATCCGCGCGGCCGGCGGCACCGGGCAGGCCATGTCCGTGTTGATTGCTGACGTGGTGCGCCGTGAGTTGGAGATCGGCACCTACGTTCCAACCGACGGCGAGGTGGAGCGTTACAAGGAGGAGATTCCCGCGTACAAGCAGCAGGCGAACCTCCAGTACACGCCCACGGGCCCCGAAATTGAGTTGATTGCGCGAAACTGTCCGGTGTGCATCAACGGCGAGGGCACGGAGCAGGAGGAGGTCACCGGCAACCGGGATCTGCCCCGCGTGGAGTCCAACCGCCTGCGCGGCGGCGCTTGTCTGGTGATGGCCGAGGGCCTGGTGCTCAAGGCGCCCAAGCTGATGAAGCACATCGAAAAGCTGGGCCTGGAAGGCTGGGATTTCCTCGGCGAGTTCATGAAGAAGGGGAAGTCCGACGACGAGGACAGCGAGAAGGACCCCAACGCCATCCCGGACATCCCCCCGAACCCCAAGTTCGTGCGCGACATCATCGCCGGCCGGCCCGTCTTCGGCCACCCCAGCCGCAAGGGCGCGTTCCGCTTGCGCTACGGCCGCAGCCGCACCGGCGGGCTGGCGTCGACCAGCGTTCACCCGGCAGCCATGACGCTGGTTGACGACTTTCTGGCCGTCGGCACCCAAATCAAGGTGGAGCGGCCGGGCAAGGGCACCCTGGCCACGCCGTGCGACGAACTGGAGCCGCCGACGGTGATGCTTCGCAACGGCAGCGTGGTGCCCCTGCGCTCCATGGCCGAGGTGCGGGAAATGCGGCCGGCGGTGCTGGAGATCCTGGATCTGGGCGAAATGCTGGTGCCATTCGGCGAATTCGCCGAAAACAACCACCTGCTGCCCCACGCCAGCTACTGCTGGGAGTGGTGGGTGCAGGAATTCCAGGCGGCCACGGGCACCACGGAGGATGTCCACCCAAGCGGCAGCCTGTCGGGGCCGGAGATGGTGCGCCTCGCCGAGGAGACCGGCAC
>JBFJYU010000227.1:0-5614 GCA_041622435.1 Thermoplasmatota archaeon
AGAACGGGGCGACCGACGCTGCGCATGGCGGCCTCGGCGGCGGCGCGGCTGCTGGCGCCTGAGGCCCGCGCCTCCTGGAAGTGCGCCATGATGTGCAGGCTGTAATCGACCCCGACACCGAGGATCATGGCGGTCATGACGCCGGTGATGGGGTTGATGGGGATGTTGACGAGCGTTTGCAGGCCGAGCTGCCAGACGATCGTGACGACCAGCGGGGCGAAGGCGAGGCCGGCGAGCACCGGGTTGCGAAACACGGCGGCCAGCAGGATGATGACGAGCACGAGCGCGATCATGGTGCTGCGCAGCAACGCGCCCAGGAAGACCGCGCGGCTCTCCTGCTCCATGACGTCGCGGCCGGTGATGCCGGCGTTGATGTCCTGGTTGGCGGCGATGGCTTCGAAGCTCGCGAGGGCCGCCTCTAGGTCGTCGTACCGGTAGCCCACGGTCACGAGGGCGTGGGTGCTGGTGGCGACACCTTCGGTGGCGGGGCCGACGAGGGGGCCGTCGGGGGTGCCGGCGCGCTGCAACCGGTGGATGGGGCCGTCGACGAAGCCGCTGAGGGGGTCGTCGTCGAGGGCTTTCTCGAAGGCCGCGAGTTGTTGACGGTTGGCGCCGGTCACCAGGAACGTGGCGATGTTTTGGCCGCCGAAGCGGTCCTGCACGGCGTTGAAGTCGACGATGGCGGGCGTGTCGGGGTCGGGTTCGATCTCAATGGTGTTTTCGACGCTGACGAAGGCGGCGGCGGTGCCGAGGCCGACGGTGGTGATGCCCACGACCACTAGGACGGCGACGCGGTTGTTCATGACGAGGCTGGAGATACGGTCCATGGCGCCGCCCAGTGGCAGGCTGGTGGTGCGGGGCTTCTTGCGACGCAGCCGGTACAGGGCGGGAAGCAGGATGAAGCCCAGCAGGAACGAGTAGAGGGCGCCGCTGCCGATGAGCAGACCCCAGGTGCGGATCTGGGGGATGTTGCTGGCCAGGAACGACCCGAAGCCGATGAGGGTGGTGAGTGCGGTGTAGAAGACCGGGTAGCCGACGCTGCGGCCGGCGATCTGGAAGCGCCGGGCCACGGGGGCGTCGGCGGACAGCTCCCGGTAGGCGTACACGATGTGGAGCATGTAGTCGATGCCGAGGCCGAGCAGCAGCGGCATGACGATGAAGCTGGGTGGGGCCAGGGCCATGCCGGCCCAGGCGACGGTTCCGTACGCCATCACGATGCTCAGGAGAACGGTGACGACGGGAACGGCGACATCCTGGAAGCGGCGGAAGAGGACCGCCAGCAAGGTCAGGACGACGCCGAGGCTGAGTGGCATGAGGAAGGCGACGTCGCCGCCGGCGTCCTCGCTCTGGGCCTGTTCGATGTACAGGTTGCCGGTGGACCGGACGTCGGCGTCGGCTGTCGAGGCGTCGCGGATGGCGTCCAGGGCGGCGGTGGTGGCGGGGATGTCGCCGACCGGTTCGAGGGTGATGCGCACGAGCAGGGCGTCCTCGGCGAGGAAGGGCTTGGCGGGGGGCTTGCCTTGGAGGGCCTGGGCGGCGCCGCGCACCTGTTGGTCGCTGGCCTTGTCGAGGTCGCCGATGGCGGTCTCCAGGATTGTTGGCAGGCCTTGGACGCCTAGGACGCCGTCGACGGCGAGGAGGGCCTGCATGTCGCGGTCGACGGCCCGCAGTAGGTCGGGGTCGGTGGGGTCGTCGGCGATGTACAGGAAGAACGAGCCTTCGGTTTCGCCCCAGATGTCTTCGATCTGGCGCTGGACCTCGAGCGCGGGCAGGTCGTCGGGGACGAACAGTTCGCCGATGCGCCCGGTTTCCGCCTGGGTCATGCCGGCGCCGAGGGCGGCGGTGACGAGGAGGGTGCCGACGATGGCGATGGCGGGGTGTCGGGCGGACCAGGCGGCCACGAGCGAGAAGGGGTTGCCCATGGAACCCCCCAGAATGGTTCAGTACTAAACGGTTTAGGGCCAAACTATTTGCCTGGGCCGCTCCCATCTTCAAGCGTGGACAACGCCGACGTCCAAGCCATCCTCACTCGCATCCGCGCCTTCAGCCTCGCCATCCATGAACGCATCCGACAGGAAGTGCCCCCCGGATTCAGCATGCAACACATGCTCATCATGAAGACCCTCGCCAACGACGGAGCCGTCAAGCAGGGCGACCTCGTCAACCGCCTCGGCATCAGCAAAGGAGCCGTCAGCCAAACGGTCAGCAGCCTCGAAGAACGCGGCCTCGTCGAACGCCGCCGCGACGCCCAAGACGGACGCATCCAGTGGGTCCACCTGACCCCCGCGGCGCAGGCGTTCAAGACGCAGACCGAAGGCCGCATGGCAACCCTGTTCGCCGACCTGTTCGACCAGTGGAGCGACGACGACGCCCAGCGGATGATCGACCTGCTCGACCGCCTCGTCGAACGCGCCCGCGCCAAGGCCGATCAGGCCCCTCCACTCCCGACTCCTCCACTCCCAGACGCCACCGCAGCCCGGACCTAAGGCGCCGGGGACCAGGGGCCGGGCCCCCAATCCCCACCGCGGCCAAGCACTTCGAAAAATGCCTCAGTCGGCTTTTCTAGGACCGCCCGCACACACGGCACCATGACTCGCAACCGCCCGTTTTGGAGCGCGCTGGGACTTGGTCTGGCACTGGCACTGGCCCTCCTGGGGGCCCCGGCCGCCTTGGCCAGCGGCCACGGCAACGAATCCGACGCCGGTTCCGGCGACCCAGACAACGACGCCCGCAACGACGAGCGGGACCGCGACGCCGACGAAGATCCCGAGAGCGACCGCGACCCCGCTGACGATCGCGACGACGACCGCGACGACCGGGACGACCGCGACGGCCGTGAACGCAGCCGCGACGAACAGCGACGCACCATCGCCGTGAAAACCGACAACGAACGCATCGAAATCGAATTGAAACGCCAACAGAACGGCACCGAAGACAAAGTCGAAACATCCTTCGACTTCGAAGACGCCGAATTCGAAACCAAATTCGAGTCCGAAGACCTGACGAGCGAATTCGAAGTGAAACTCGAAGCCACGTTCCAGGCGCTCATCGAATACCGCGACGCCAACGCCAACGGCCGCTACGACGCCGGCGAAGCCATCGTATCCGCCTGGGCACTGGGCGACGACGATGACCTGGACGACTTCGACGCGAGCCCAGACGGCCGCATCCGATGGGAAACCCCCACCGCCCAACAAGTGGTCGTGGACGGCCAGACAGGCCAACAAATCAACGCCCCGGCAGCCCTCGGCGACGGGCGATTCGAACTCGTCTTCACCGTGTTTGGAGACTTCGCCCAGATCGGACAGGCAAGCCTCCAGCCCACGAGCGTCAAGGTGGACATTCTCATCGAAGACTACCCGTACCAGGAGAACGACACCGCCCTCGCGCTCCTGCTCGAAACCAAATCCAGCACCGAATTCAGCCACGAACGGGACCACGAAGACATGCAGGACGACGAACAAGGCGTGGCCGCGACAGCCGCCGCAGGCGCCTACAACGTCACACTCGCCTTCGTCTGGAAAGACCACGCCGACGTGGATGGCGCCCAGCGCAGCGTCGGAACGACGCTCCTGAAATCCGAACAGGAAACCGAAGACGGGGAGCGCCAGTTGAAGGAGCGCTTCGCGTTGTCGTACGCCCGCGGCGACCGCATCGTCCACGATCCGGAAAGCTACGTCGCCATCGCAGCGGCGTCCGTCACGCAGCCGACCCCCGGGCTAACCATTGGAATCCTGGCAGTGGTGGCGCTCGCCGCAGCGGGCCTGCGCCGGCGCTGGACGCCGTAACGAAGCTCGCGGCCCGCCGACGCAGCGGCACGCGCAAAAACAAACAAACAAAGAAACGTGAAAAAACGAAAAATCCGGTGCGGGGCCAGACCGGAATCGGCCCGGCCGGCAGCGGCGGTTAGCGATGAATCGGAAACAGACTAGACGACGCGAACGTTAGCCGCACGCGGCCCACGGTCGGAGGTCTGCAGGTCGAACTCTACGGTCTGGCCCTCGCGGGGGTCGCCCTCGAAGGAATCGCGGTGGAAGAAAACGTCCTGGTCGCTCGAATCGGTCTTGATAAAGCCGAAGCCTTTGTCGCTAACGTAGCGGGTGATGGTGCCTTGCGCCATAGCTACGCCACGGCGCATCATAGTTAAGTCCTCACCATGCGGGCGGAAAAGGGACTCGTGCCTGTTTTCGACGGCCGCGAGTTTCTTTTTGCGTGCTCCATCTCTGTTGTTAGAGTTGGCGGCCGCGCTGTGGCGGAGATTGCAGGAATCTCGTGCCGTCACCCCGCCGGGGCGTGGTCTGGGGGCCCGAATGGCCACGCGCTGACGACCCCCGCTGTCGACACGCCGTCAACCCGCTGCGCCCGAGCCCCACCCGCGGCCCGATCACCATCCACGGCCACCGCCCAGCCAAACTGGATGAAGCCAGAGGACGCGTCCGGCGACAACGCCGCTTGGTGGCTCCACAAACCCGTCAGCGCATCGCGGACATACACGTGAGCGGCGCCCACGTTCCAGGAGCCACCCACCTGCGTGCGCGGCGCCCCAACGATGAGCGTGTTGCCGTCGAGGTCGGTGTCGAAGCCGTGCCAACTGCCAGCCACGGGTGAGGCCGCGGCGAACTCTGCCTCGCTCTCCCAGGCCGGGCCCGCCTCGGCCCAGCCGTGACCCGCCACCACCAACGCGATAGCAAAAACCATGAACAACCGGCCAACGCATCGAGGCACCGCGATCAACCGATAGCGTAGGCCGGCCCGGCGGCCTGCCGGACGCCTCCAAATCACCGACCTACTTGCGCCCCTCGTTGCGTTTTCGAATGGCCGCCAGGCGACGACCTCCGGGCGAATTTCGGAAACCGCTCTTGCGGGGGCCCTCCGAGTGGGTTTGCTTCTTTGCCGCCGCCCGAATTTTCTTCTTGCTTTCAAAGATAGCGCGGCGAACCTCATCGGTCATGGCTGCCTCACGCCCCCTCTACGAATAGCTCCTCGCATGAGGGGTTCCAGCGCGCCACTTGGGCCCGGTACAACGGCGACGGGGACTCCCTGCGGTGCCAACCCCGAGAAACCGGCGCTCGTCGGGCCAAGGGCTAGACGCCCACCACGAAAGGGACCGCAGCCCAGCACAAGTACCGCATCGACGCCTTCGCATTCCCCGAAACTTACTACTTCCGCGGCCCGGTCTCATGGCTGATCCGCACATACTCAAAGCCCATGCGTTTGCCGGCGACCTACGCTCGGTAGGGGTCGGAAACACGCGGCCGGCCCACAGACGCCGGCCATGGCTCGCCGGAATCCGAACAACGTGCCAATGGCCCGGCTCGATTGAAGGTGAGCGACCAAACGGTCAACGTCAGCCGCTCGGCGGCCAGCGGCGACGCGGCGGGAAGGACGTCTTATCTGGAGACAAAATCGGTCAGGCAGGTTTGTATTGCGGGCTGCACGTGCGCTCGGCATGCGAAGCCTTACAATGGCTCAACCAGGCTCTTCACAAAGGAACCCTCCATTTTTTTCGCCGTGACCCTTGGCATTCTACTAACTGCCGCGCTTGAGGTTTAGATCATGGATCTGTCCGTGACGCCGCGATTCCGCGTCGGGCTGCGGCCAATAAAGAGCATGA
>JBFJYU010000228.1:0-5600 GCA_041622435.1 Thermoplasmatota archaeon
ACGGCCGTTGGCGTGGTCATGTCGGACGCGCAAGGCAACCTGGTCAAGGTGAACAACCGCTTCACGCGGCTGTGGGAATTGCCCGACGATCGGCCGCCGCACCATTGGGCTGACCTGGTCAACCAGATGCTGCGGCGCGTCAAGGACCCGGACACGCTCCAGGCCCTGTTGGCCGAACCGGCGCAGGCCAGAAGCGATCCAGCCTACGAAACGGTGCTCCACGACGGGTCGCATCGCGAGGGCCTTCTGACACCCGCCGTAGGCCCCGGGGGTGAGGTGCTCGGCTGGCTCCTCACCAGCAGCGACACCAGCAGCCGCGCCAAGTCTGCCCTCGACCTGCGCGAGGCCAACGAACGCCTCATCGACCTGGGGCGGCTCAAATCACAACTGCTCGCCAACGTCGTCACCGCCAACACCGAACGCCTGGCCGCCCAGGAGCAATTGCGCAAGGCCAACGAAAGCCTGGAGGACCTGCTCCTCTTCAAGACGCAACTGCTCGGCAACGTCAGCCACGAACTCGGCACCCCGCTGACCCCCATCCGGTTGCAACTCCACCTGGTCTCGTCCGAGCGGCTCGGGCCACTGACGCCCAAGCAACGCAAGTCCATCCTCATCATCGAACGCAACCTGGAGAGAATGACCAACCTCGTGCGCGATGTCCTGGAGGTGGCCCGCCTCGACGCCGGCCGCCTGCGCCTCGAACGGGAACCCATGCAGATGGAGGAAGCCATTCGGGACGTCGTCGAATCCCTCGAATTGCAGGCGCGCCAGGCCGGCATCGCGCTGCGCGTCGACGCCGCCCCAGACCTGCCCGTGTACGCCGACCGGAACCGGCTCACGCAGATCCTGTTCAACCTCGTCACGAACGCCGTCAAGTATTCGCCCTCCGGCTCCGCCGTCACGGTCGCCGGGTGGCGCGCGGGCGACCGCGTCGTGGTGACCGTCACCGACAGCGGCAGCGGCATGACGCCCGACCAACTCAAGCGGCTCTTTCGGCCCTTCAGCCAGGTCCAGGAGGGCGACCGGCAAAAACACGGCACCGGCCTGGGCCTCTACATCGCGCGCGGGTTTGCCGAAGAACACGGCGGCTCACTCACCGGTTCCAGCCCGGGGCCCGACCAGGGCAGCACCTTCACACTGGAAATCCCCGTCTGGAAAGGCGACGAGCCCCCTGAGGACGAGGAGTCCCGGGGGCGGCCCCCGCGTCCCAGCGGGCGTCAGCCGAAAATACCCCATGGGGCCCCAAGCGCCGCCGCACCCGGCCAGCCGCCAACCAGCGGCCAGACACCTGATTGACGCCAGGTGGCATTGGCCGTTTGGGCCGCGGGCAAAAAGCCTATAGTAAGCACGAAGAAAGGAAAGGCGCAACCATGAGTCAGCAGGGTACCGCGTACCAGTTCGACCGCCGTTTCGTGGTACCACGCCTGCTGATTCGCCTGGGCGAGGTTTTGGGTGAGGAGGCCTGTCGAGCCATGTTCCATTATGCCGCTGTGCAGGAGGGGCGCGAGGTCGGAAACAGCCTCCCCCGCGGCGAGCTGAACGCGCTGATGGAGCGCTTGGACGATTTGCTTGACCAGAGCAGCAAGATTCTGGAGGAGGATTCTGTCACCCTGCGGCTTGAAATCCGGGATTCAGCCCTGCTGGCCGGCGGCGACCGCAGCCTCTTCGAAATCGTCCTCGGGTTCCTGGAGGGTGCCCTCGGCGCCTACAAGGGTCGATCGTACACCGGCCGCGTTGACGAAACCCTCGGCGACGGCGACGCAACCACGACGTTGAGCTTCGAGGTGCAGGCGCCGTGACCACCGCTGCCCGCCCACCGACGCTACCGCCCGACCTGACCCAGATGTTCCAATCATGGGTCGGCTCCGACCTGAAAGCACGCGTCCTGGTCTTCTTCAACCGGAACCCTGGCGTCATCGAGACGCTGGAGGGATTGGCCCGCCGCATCGGAGCCACCGAGGAATCCCTGCGCCCGGAGGTTGAGGCGCACGTGGCCCTCGGACTCATCACGGAGCGCCGTCTTGGAGGGAAAACCATCTACCGTTACAACCGGCAACGCCGCATCGAAATGGAACGCCGCGTCGTGGATGAACTGCGCCAGCGACTCGCCCGGGAGGCTCACACATGAAAGCGCGCGGCGAGGATCGGCTAGCGACGGGCGTGCGTGGCCTGGACGAAATGCTTGGGGGCGGGTTTGCTCGCGGCGATACCAACCTGGTTGCCGGCAGCCCGGGTACGGGCAAAACGACGCTCGGTCTCCACTTCATTGCAGCGGGCATCCAGGCGGGCGAGCCCGGCGTTTTCGTCACGTTCGAATACCTTCCACAACAAATCTACCGCGACGCCGCCAAGCGCGGCTGGCCCCTTGAGCAATGGGAGCAGGAGGGCAAGCTCCGCGTCATGTGCACGACGCCCGATGTCCTCATGTCCGAGGTTGACAAGGGCCTGACGCTGCTGGACGAGGAGGTCAACGAGGTTGGCGCCAAGCGGCTCGTGATCGATTCGATGACCCACTTCGAATTCCTCGGCCTTGAGGCCCACCAGTTGCGCGAGCGGCTGGGCGGCCTGGTGAACCACCTGCGCCTGCTGGATGTTTCCACAATCGTCACCCACGAAATCCCGCAAATCATGGGTCCGACGGTGCGGCTGTCCAATTTTGGGTTGGAATTCCTGGTCGATTCGGTCATCATGCTGCGCTACGTTGAATTGGAGAGCGAGCTGCAAAAAGCCATCAATGTTCTGAAGTTCAGGGCCGGCGACCACGACCGGCGCTTCCGGGCCTACAGGCAGACGGACAAGGGCATCGAGATCCAGTCGGCCTTCGAAGGCGTCGAGAACATCGGCGGCGGATCGGCTCGCCGAACAGTCGCGCAACGCGCGAGGGAACTGATCTGATTCCATGTCCACCTTGACGCTCCTGACATCCGCAGCGTTCGCCGTGGCGGCCGCGGTCCTTTACGCCTACGTGGGCCACCGGCTGGGCCAGCGGGAGGTGTCGCCGGAGGCCAGTCTTGCCTCGCACGCCTTTTCGGCGTGGTGGTACGGTTTGGCCCTGACTTCAGCCATTAGCGCGGTGACGACGATTGCCATCACGGCGGGAACCCGTAACGTGGACCTGCTCGTGGCGCTTGGGTACTTGTCGCTGCTGGCGGTGTGCGTCGCCCTTTGGGGCCTGTTGTACTACCTGATCTTCGTGTTCACGGGGCGCCGCAAAGCGTGGATTCCACTGGCCATCTTCTACGTCTTGTATTACATCCTGCTGCTCTACTGGTTGGCCTCGCTCAACCCAATCGGCGTGGACGTGCAGGAGTGGACCGCTGAGATCGACTACGAAACGGAAGTCGAGGACAGCCCGATGCTCATGCTGATCCTGGCGCTGCTGCTGCTGCCGCAGATCATCGGGGCCCTCGCGTACTTCACGCTGTTCTTCCGCCTGACCGACCCCACTCAACGGTATCGCGTGGCGCTGGTTTCGTGGAGCATCATTGTGTGGTTCAGTTCGTCCTACCTGGCGTCGATCGCCGGCTTGTCCGAATACGACTGGTGGCAACTGGTCAGCCGCTTCATCGGCTTGACGGCGGCCCTGACGATCCTGGCGGCGTACGTGCCGCCAAAGTGGGTCCGCAAGCGCTTCGGCATCGAAGCCGTCGAGGCCTCGTAGGCGACGCGCCCCGGCTGGCAGCCCGGCTGGGGCGCTAAACGTCAATGAACGAGCCCACGGGGCGCGGGGAGACGCGACCGCGTGCGCTGGCGTGTCCGAGATCCTGCCTTCAGCCCTCCCGGATCCAGGCCCGGCGAGGTCACAACCGGCTACGCTCCGGCGTCGATGTCGTGGCGCATCGGCTTGGCGCGCCCGAATGCCTCGACATCCTGGAGCCACTTGCGGCGCTTGACCAACGCCGCGTTGACGGCGTCGATCACCTGCTGTGGCTTGAACGGCTTTGAGAAGAAATTCTGGATGGCCGCGTCCTCAAGCGCCTGCACCGCCGCCGCCGCACGGGGGTAGGCCGTGATCAGGATGCGGGGCACTTCAGGCTTCATGTCGCGGGCCTGCTTCAGGAATTCCAGCCCGTCCATTCCCGGCATCTTGTAGTCGGACAGGATCACGTCGACGTCCTCTGCCTTCAGCAGCTTGAGGGCTGCCGCGCCGGAAGTGGCCGTGAGCACGGTAACCTCATCGAAGGAGGTCTCGAAAAGGGTGCGAAGGCCTGCTAGGATATCTTCCTCGTCGTCCACGACCAGGATACAGGAGACCGGTGGGCGCAGACCGCTCAGTTTGGACATGGAGCGGGGAAGACTTTGCCCCGCAGTAGTCCTTAAACCCTCGGCGAGGGGAGGGCCCCCGGCCAGAAGGGCGGGCGGCCGCGCGCGGAAGCGCCACTCAGATCATCGAACGGAGGCGCTTCACGCGCTCCTCGGTCGACGGGTGGGTGCTGAACAGTTTGCTCATGCCGCCGCTGCGGAAGGGGTTCACGATGAACAGGCTCGCCGTGGAAACGTTGGCGTCGCGGTCGCTCAGCGGGTGGCCCTTGGCGATGTGCTCCATCTTCTCCAGCGCCTGGGCGAGCGCCCACGGCTTGCCGCTGATCTGGGCGCCGACGGCGTCGGCCTTGAACTCCCGCTGGCGGCTGATGGCCATCTGGACCACGATCGCCACGATCGGCGCCAGGATCATGAAGACCACGCCGATGGCCATGGTCGCCGGGTTGCGGTTCTCGCCGCCACCACCGAACAGGGCTCCCCAGAAGAGCATGCGGGCGGCGAACGTGATGGCGCCCGCAACCGTTGCGGCCAGGCTCATGATGAGCATGTCGCGGTCCTTGATGTGGGCGATCTCGTGCGCCATGACGCCCTCGAGTTCGTCGTCGTTGAGCATGCGCATGATGCCCTCGGTCGCCGCGACAACGGCGTGCTTGGGGTTGCGGCCCGTGGCAAACGCGTTGGGCAGCGCCATGGGGATCACGGCCACCTGAGGCATCGGCAGGCCCGCCTGGCGGCGCACGCGGTCAACGATGGCGTAGAGCCGCGGCGCCTCCTCGGGTCCGACAATCTTGGCCTTGTAGCTCCAGAGGACGAACTTGTGGCTCCAGAAGTACATGCCCAGGTTGAGCGCCGCCGCAAACAGGCCAAAGAGCACCATCGCGCTGATCGGGTCGTTGGCGTAGCCGTAGCCCGCCAGGACCCAGCCGCCAATCATGAAGAGGCCCGTCAGGCCACCCATCAGCACCAAGGTGCGAAAGGAGCTTCCAACCGAGGACATGCGCCCCGCTCCGGTCTGCAATTAAAAGGCCTTGCGGCCAGATGGCAGGCCCCGTCGGGCGGCGAGCCCACGGCTGCCTGAGACTAGGTCGGCCGCCGTTCCGCGCCGTCGTCCTGGTTACGGGGGAGGAGACGTTCCAGCTCGGCGAGCACGGCGGCGGGCGCCGGGCGCTGCAACCACTGCGACGCAGGGCCGCCTAGGGCGCCATCGGCCCCCGGTGACGCATCGTACAGGACGAGACGGGGGACCCCGCGAAGCAGGCCGCCGGCGTCGTCGAGGAAATCGACGCCGTCGCCGTCGGGCAGCCGTGGGCTCGCCGCCCGACGGGGCCTGCCATCTG
>JBFJYU010000229.1:0-5450 GCA_041622435.1 Thermoplasmatota archaeon
GGCCGCGACCAGTACCTCCTGAGCCCCAGCGGCGAGGCACAGGCTCGCATGCAGGGCGACGGCAACTTCGTCATCTACCAGTGGGGAGGCGAGGACTGGTCCCCGATCTGGGCGACCGCCACCGATGGCAGCGCCGCCGAGCGCGCCACCCTCACGGCGGACGGGACCCTGGACCTCCTTGACGCCGACGGCGCCATCGTCTGGACCACGGCGACCGTGGCCTCTGGCAGCCCCTACCTCGAGATGCAGGACGACTGCAACATGGTCCTGTACGACGCCGACGGCCCCGTCTGGGCCAGCGGCACCTCCTGCCAGTAACCTTGCATCATGCCTTTGCCCCCTCGTCCCTAATGCCCTGCGCCGCCCTGTGCGCGGGGCGCGGGGCCCGGGCGCCGAAGACGCGGCGTAGGCCTACCGCGTCAGAACAACCTTCCCCGTCGCCTTGCGCGTCTGGAGGAGCTGCTGCGCCTCGCCGGCCCGCTCCAGCGGCACGGTTTCCATCACCTCCGTCGTGATGTGGCCCGCCTCGCCGGCCCGCGGCGCCTGAATCAGCGCTCCGTGTGGCCGCACGATCCGCGCCGGTCGTGCCGCCCCGCGCCGTCGGCTCCAGGTGGTCCGCACGGCGTGCAAACAACTCTTTGGTGCGGTTCTAAGGCGAATCGGTGATTGCTTGGGCGTAAGGCGGCCGCTCGCGGCGGCCTTGGTGAACCGACCATGAACACCAACGTGAAGACCCTGAAGAAGGCCGGCGGCGCACTCGGCGCCGCCACGATTGCATTCGTCCTCCTGACCCAGTCGGCGATGGCGTTGCCCCTGATGACGATGGCCAGCGGCGGCGAGAACAGCTCCTGGGAGCAGGACTGGCCCGGCTTCTGGCTGACCAAGGACGAGACGGGGCACGCTGGCTACCGGAACAATGAGTGCTCGTACATCGAGACGCCGATCGTCCCCGGAGCCGTCATCCTGAACAACGACCCCTACTTCCGCGCGTCGGGCTGGATCAACACGGAGCGCTATTTCGATGCCGGCTACTTCCTGTTCTCCCGCGACGGCGGCCAGACCTGGAACCACATGCCGACCGGCTGGGAGAACCACTACGGCTCCGTGTCCGCCTCGGCGTACAACTGCATCGCATCCGCCACGGGCGACTACGATCCCTACAGCTACCGCGCCTTCAGCGGCCTCAGCTACCCCCAGATGAAGGTCAGCCTCCCCTACTACGGCATTGAGGCCACCGACCTCGTGAAGGTCCGCTTCATGTTCGGCACCGACGGCTCCGTGCAGGGCAACGGCATCGCCCTCTACGACATGACGCTCGGCGGCATCGCGTTCGAATAGGCGAACGGCCGCTCGGACTTGATCGTCTCCCTCCTCCCTTTCCCGGTCCTTCATGAACCAACCACGGCGCCGCCGCCACCACGCGGCCTGCTGCGCAGGGATGACCCTGGCAGTCGCCGTCCGACACCCATGGGCCCCGTCCCGTGGTCCGTCCCGTCGTCCCGCGCCAGCCCCCCGGTTCCCGCACCACCATGCGGGGCAACCGTCGCCCCCGGCTTGTGGGAAGAGGGTGGAGAAAAATCGGAAGAGGGCGAACGCAACGCCGTTCTACCGCGTCAGAACAACCTTGCCCGTCGCCTTGCGCGTCTGGAGGAGCTGCTGGGCCTCGCCGGCCTTCTCCAACGGCAGGGTTTCCGTGACCAGGGTCTTGATGTGGCCCGCCTCGACGGCCCGCAGCGCCTGAATCAGCTCCGCCTTGGTGCCCAGGGTGCTGCCCATGATCGCCTTGTTCTGGATGAAAATGTAAGCCAGTTCAAGGTCAGCCTTGTAGCCGGCCGTCGCGCCGCAGGTAACCATCTTGCCGCCCGCGCGCATCAGCTTGATCGACTCCATCAGGGTGTCGCCACCCACCGAGTCGAAGACCACGTCGACGCCCTTGCCGTTGGTGCGGTCCTTCATCTCACCGAGGAACTGCTTGGTGACCTGCTTGTACGTCTCCGGGGTGGTGTGAGGCCGAACGATCGTCTCGTCGGCGCCGAACTTCTCGCTCAGGCGCGCCTTCTCGTCGCTGGACACGACGCCGATGACCTTGGCGCCGCGCATCTTGGCGATCTGCGTGGCGAAAAAGCCGACTCCGCCGCTGCTGCCGCGGATCAGGACCGTGTCATTGGGCTGCACGCGGGCGTTGCTCACCAGCATGTGCCAAGCCGTGACCAGGGTCAACTGCATGGATGCAGCCTCTTCCCAGCTCGTGTTCCACGGCTTGGGAACCACGTTGTACGCCGGCATGCAGATGCGCTCGGCGTGGGCACCCCACATCGGGCCCGCGTCGAAGCCCCAGATGCGGAACGTGTTCTCGCAGAGGTGCTCCTCGCCGTTGATGCAGCGGAAGCAGTAGCGGCAGCCGACGCCGCAGTAAACGACGACCTCGTCGCCGCGCTTGATGTGGTTGACCGCCGAGCCGACCTCGGTCACGACACCCGCAGCGTCGCTGCCAAGGATCAGGGGCAGCTCGAAGCCGCGCACCTTGCCCTCGCGGGCCCAGTACTCGTTGGGGTTGACGCCGCTGGCCTTGACATCAATGACAACCTCCGTCGGGCCGACCTGTGGGTCGGGGATCTCCTTCAGCTTGCAAACTTCAGGGCCGCCGTGCTTCTCGACTACGATCGCCTTCATGGTGAGCCATCCGTGCCGGCATTAGCCGGTTTCGCGCGCCCATCCTGGCCTCCAGTCTTAACTTCTCCTTAGGGGCCGTGGACGCGTGGGAGACCCACAACATTCGTGGGGAATGCACAGTCATCCACGTGAACCGCCCCCGCCGCAGGCAGCGACGACGTGACCCGTGGCCGCGCCCAAGGGCCCCGCGCCGACACCCGGCGGCGCCCCGCCGGCGCCGGTGGGGCGTCCTGTCGCCGCCGCTCGGCCGCCCCGAGCCAAGCCCGGGCCAAGCGATGTTTGCGCGCCGAAGAAATGGCCGCGCAGCGGTTTGCGGGACCAATGTGAGCCATACGCGCCACATCTGGAACCGGTTCACTCCGGTCGCACGCCTTTCATACGGGGCCGAGTTATGCGCCGGCTTGGAGGATGGGTTGTGGCTGACGAACCCCGCACACTGAAGGACTTGTTCTGGAATTCCGCTGAGAAGAACGCCGACTTGAAGGCCCAGGGCTGGAATGAAGACGGCGAGTGGAAAACGCGGACCTACGGCGAAATGGGAGAGGCCGTCCGCGCGGTGGCCAACGGGCTGCTATCGCTCGGCGTACGGCGCGGCGACCGCATCGCGATCTGGAGCAAGAACTGCCCCCAGTGGGCGGAGGTTGACTTCGCCGACCAGACCTGCGGCTTCGCGACGGTGCCCATCTACGACACCCTGACCGGTGAGAAGGGGGCCTACATCCTCAACAACTCCGGCTCCAAGGTGCTGTTTGTCCAGAACGATGAGATTCTGCAGCGCATCCTTGAGGTGCGCTCCTCGCTCAAGTCGGTCAAGCACTTCGTGGTCATCGAGGGCGAGGCCAGCGGCGACGGCGTGCTCACCATGCAGGAGCTCTACGACGCTGGCCGCGCTTTCTCCGAGGAGAAGCCCAAGCGCGTGAACGACCTCATGGCGAAGGTCGAACCCGACGACTTGGCCAGCCTGGTCTACACGAGCGGCACCACCGGCGACCCGAAAGGTGTCATGCTGAGCCACCGCAACCTGGCGAGCAACGCCTGGGGCGCAACCAGCCTGCTGGAGTTCGGCCCCGGAGACGTGCTGCTGAGCTTCCTGCCATTGGCCCACGTGTTCGAGCGCGCCGGCGGCCACTTCGCCGCCTACGGGCGCGGCGCGACGGTGATGTTCGCCCGCTCCATCGATACGCTGACGGAGGACATGGGCGTCGTACGCCCCACGATCATGATGAGTGTGCCTCGCCTCTACGAGAAGATGCACTCCAAGATCATCGACAACGTCAACAAATCGAGCTTCGTCAAGCGCTTCATCTTCAAGTGGGCTCTTGAGGTTGGCAACGCGGCCAACGTCTACCGCCAACGCAACGAGCCGATGCCCAAGAGCCTGCAACGCAAGCTCGACCGCGCCAACAAGCTGGTGTTCGTCAAGCTCCAGCAGCGCGTGGGTGGCCGCCTGCGCTTCTTCGTCAGTGGCGGCGCCGCGCTCAGCCGCGAGATTGAGCAGTTCTTCTGGGCTGCGGGCCTGCCCATTTACTCCGGGTACGGCCTCACCGAGACCAGCCCCGTGTCCAACGTCAACCTGCCGTCGGCCGCCCGCTTTGGCTCGGTGGGCAAGACGATCCCCGGCGTCGAGGTCAAGATCGACACGTCGGAGTGGCCCAGCCAGCGCACGGACGTGGTGGAGGGCGAAATCTGCATTCGCGGCCCGAACGTCATGCAGGGTTACTACAAGAATGACAAGGCGACGAAGGAAGTCTTCGACAAGGACGGCTTCTTCCACACGGGCGACGTCGGCTACATCGACGACGACGGCTTCCTGTTCATCACGGACCGCAAGAAGGAGATCATCGTGATGAGCAACGGCAAGAACGTGGCGCCCCAGCCCATCGAGGGCCAGCTCAAGCTGCAGCCCCACATTGGCCAGGCGTGCGTGATTGGCAACGACCGGAAGTACATCTCCGCGTTGCTGGTGCCCGACTTCGAGGCGCTGAAGGACTTCGCCCTGAAGAACGGCATCCCGAACGGCGAAATGTCGACCCTGGTGGCCGACCAGCGCGTGGTCAGCCTGTTCGAGCAGGAGGTTGAGGCAGTCAACAAGACGCTCAGCCGCTACGAGCAGATCAAGAAGTTCTGGATCCTGCCCGTGGACTGGACCGTTGAGAGCGGTGAGCTGACGCCGACGCTGAAGGTCAAGCGCCGCATCGTGGACGAGAAGTTCCACGAACTCATCGGGAAGCTGTACCCGTCCGCGTAAGCGTCCAATTATTTCCTCTTCCCTCACTTTCACCTCCCCCCTCGCTTTTCTTGAGTGTTCCCGCGCGAAGCCTCAAGGACGATGGCATGGTCGTCCAGCCATGACTCGGCTCCGCGTGAACGCCGCCTTGGCGCTGGTCTTCGTTCTGGCCGGTTGCTCGGCGCCGCCGGTGAGCGACGAGATGGCCCCGCTCGCCGAGCCGGCCGTTCTTGACCTCCAACCGGTCGCCTTGGTTGCCGGGGGCATGTGGTCCCACGGCGTCTCGGTGGCCGGCGTGCCCGCGCCGCCCCACCCCGCCCCGGCGCCGGGCGACTACCGCCTCGTCGCCGCCGTGAGTGGCTTGCCGCCGTGGCTTCCGCTGACGGGCCACTTGGTTCAGGATGGGTTGCTGGGCAGCCACGCGCTTGATGCGGGACCGTTCTCATACGACAACGACACGTTCTGGCTCGAATGGGAGGACTCGACGAACCACGGCGACCACGAGGCCTTCGAGGTGCTCTTGGCCGGGCCCGCGGGACCCTTGGCAGCC